>NZ_JAALED010000038.1:0-4788 GCF_014145155.1 Dietzia sp. B19
CGGCTCGCCCTCGCTCAGGGCCAGACCCTCCCACGGCAGGGTCACCATCGCGGACTCGTGGAGCGCCCGCGACTCGGCCAGGGTCGGCAGGTCGGCCGCGGTGTCGCCGTCGCGCATGAGGGGGACCATCAGGTCCCGCTGCTCCAGACCCGGGTCGGCCGGCAGGGAACCCGCCCACGGCAGGAGCACCTCCTCGACCGCGGTGCCCGAACTCCGGTGCAGCCGGACCGCGCGCTTGGCGCCCGGCAGGGACTCCTTGTGTGCGGACCG
The DNA here is from genome assembly GCF_014145155.1 of Dietzia sp. B19. NCBI lineage: Bacteria > Bacillati > Actinomycetota > Actinomycetes > Mycobacteriales > Dietziaceae > Dietzia > Dietzia sp. B19. Next base: position 271 of record NZ_JAALED010000038.1, read on the forward strand.
CTTGGCCACCGGTATGCCGTCCACCTCGACGAGCTTGTAGACCATCCCGGCGGTGGGGGCGCCGGAGCCGGTCACCAGCCGGGTTCCCACCCCGTACGCGTCGACGGGTTCGGCCCGCAGGGCCGCGATCGCGTACTCGTCGAGATCTCCGGAGACCACGATCCGGGTCCGGTGGGCGCCCAGGGAGTCCAGCTGGACACGGACCTGGCGGGCGAGCATCCCGAGGTCGCCCGAGTCGATCCGGACGCCCCCCAGCCCGGGCCCGGCCACCTCGATCGCCGTGGCCACGCCGCGGGTGATGTCGTACGTGTCCACCAGCAGGGTGGTGTCCACACCGAGGGTGGCCACCTGGGATCGGAAGGCGGACGCCTCGTCCGGGCCGTCCGGTCCGGTGTGCAGCAGGGTGAACGCGTGCGCGGACGTGCCGGCGGAGGGGACCCCGTGCCGCCGGGTCGCCTCGACGTTGGAGGTGGACGCGAACCCCGTGAGGTACGCCGCGCGGGCCGCCGCCACCGCGGCCTCCTCGTGGGTGCGGCGCGACCCCATCTCGATGATCGGTCGGCCGTCCGCCGCCGCGGTCATGCGCGCGGCGGCGGAGGCGATCGCGCTGTCGTGGTTGAGCACGGACAGGACCAGGGTCTCGAGCAGCACGCACTCGGCGAACCCGCCCCGGATGCTCAGCACCGGGGATCCCGGGAAGAACAGTTCCCCCTCGGGGTACCCGTCGATGTGGCCGGTGAACCGGAAATCCCGCAACCACCCGAGGGTCCGCTCGTCGAGGGAGTCGGCCACCACCGCGAGCTCCTCCTCGCCGAAGCGGAAGTCCCGGAGCCGCTCCAGGAGTCGGCCCGTGCCGCCGACGACGCCGTACCGGCGACCCGCCGGGAGCCGTCGGGCGAACACCTCGAACACACAGGGGCGGTCGGCGGTCCCGTCGGCCAGTGCGGCCCGGATCATCGTGAGCTCGTACTTGTCCGTGAGCAGTGCGCTGGACGGACGGCCCGGCGGGTGAGGGGCGCGCGTCGGCGCGGTCGCGGTCACCCGGCTGACTCTACGGCGTGGCCGACCCGGCGGTAATCCGTATCCTTGGCCGTATGCACACCGTGACCACACAGATCGCGGACGACCGGAGCGTCGTCCCCGTGATGGCGATGCCGTCGGCCGCGCCCGTGGAAGCCACGGACACCGAGCTCGACGCCGGGGTGGACAGTCCCTGGCTCACCGTGGTGTGGGACGACCCGGTCAACCTGATGAGCTACGTGACCTTCGTGTTCCAGCGGGTCTTCGGCTACAGCAGGGAGAAGGCGCACGAGCTCATGCTCAAGGTCCACAACGACGGCCGCGCGGTGGTCTCCTCCGGGAGCCGGGACAAGGTGGAGAACGACGTCCGGAAGCTGCAGGAGGCCGGACTGTGGGCCACCATGCAGCGGGAGGTCTGAGCCCGTGAAGGCCTGGCAGCGCAAGTCCTCCCTCACCGGCCCCCGGGTCAAGGCGGTCATGGAGGGTCACGAGGTGCAGATCCTCCACGCCCTGGTGTCCAACATCGTCGACATGCTCGAGCAGCGGCGCGACTCCGCGCCGAGGGACGAGTTGGCCGAGATCACCGGGATGCGCAGCGGCCACTCCGAGCTCCCCGTCGAGGCCCCGCTCGCCCGCCTGCTCCCCGACTTCCACCGGCCCGAGCCGGGTGGGGGATCCGACGCGGACGCCGCCGCGGTGGCCCGCGCACACAATTCGGGCATGCGCATGATCCACGAGCCGGAGATCATCGACGTCAAGCTCGCGGCGGCGTCGACGGTCCTCAGGTCCCTCCCGGCGCGCGGTGGGACGGTCTCGCTCAGCCCCGAGCAGGCGCAGGCCTGGATGGGGTGTCTCAACGACGTGAGGCTCGGCCTGGGCGCGTTGCTGCTCGAGGCCGGGGCGGTGGACGGCGTCCCGGCCACCGACATCCCCGAGTTCGTCGCGGAGGACGACCCGAGGTCGGCGCACCTGGACGTCTACCACTGGTTGACCTTCATGCAGGACTCCCTGTGCACCGCTCTGACCGGGAAGTGAGGAGAACACGGTGAATCCAGATCCACGCACGTTCCGGGCGGGGGGCGTCCAGACCGCCCGGCCCGTCCCTCAGGGGCCGCGCCGCTGGCCGGCACTGATCCTGCTCTTCGCCTTTGTCGCACTGATGTGGGTGGTCGAGGCGGCTGACCAGGTCATCCAGGCCACCATCGGGCCCCCGCAGGGACTCGACGGCTACGGGGTGCGTCCGCTCTCGACCGACGGACTCCCCGGCATCATCTTCCAACCCTTCCTCCACGGGGACTGGGCGCACCTGATCGGCAACTCGATCGCCCTGCTCGTCCTGGGATCGATCATCGCGATGTCCGGGATCCGGCCCCTGATCAGCGTCACGCTCATCTCGTGGCTGGTCTCGGGTGTCGTGTCGTGGGTCCTGGGCGGCACCGGGACCGTCCACATCGGGGCGTCCGGCATCGTGTTCGGCTACATCTTCTACGTGATCGTCCGGGGTCTGTTCTCCCGCCGGTTCCTGCACCTGGTCGTCGGTCTGGTGATCGGCTTCTACTACGGGTTCGAGGCGCTCGCGGGACTGTCCCCGATGCTGGACGGCGTGTCCTGGCAGGGTCACCTCGGCGGGGCCATCGGCGGGGTCCTCTCGGCGTACGGACTCAAACGCGACCGGACGCCACAGGCGGTCACCGCCGGGCAGCGGCGGAACGCCGGCTCGCCGAGGTGACGTCTCCCGATCCACTGGCCCCGGTCGGGGTGTTCGACTCGGGGGCGGGTGGACTCACCGTGGCCCGGGCGATCATGGACCAGCTCCCCGACGAGTCGCTGATCTACGTGGGGGACACGGCCAACGGTCCGTACGGGCCGCTGCCCCTGGCCCGGGTGCGCGAGCACGCCCTGGCGGTCGCGGACTCCCTCGTCGACCGCGGGGTCAAGGCTCTGGTGATCGCGTGCAACACCGCCTCGGCGGCGATGCTGCGGGACGCGCGCGAGCGCTACCCGGTACCGGTGGTGGAGGTGATCCAGCCGGCGGCCAGGCGGGCGGTGGCCACCACGCGCTCGGGCCGCATCGGGGTGATCGCCACGCGCGCCACGGTCGCGTCGCTGGCCTACGACGACGCCGTGGCCGCGGCGGCCGGGGTCCACCTGACCTCGGTGGCGTGCCCGAAGTTCGTCGAGTTCGTGGAGCGCGGGATCACCAGCGGTCGGCAGGTCCTGGGTCTGGCGGAGGCGTACCTCGCGCCGATCCGGGACGCGGACGTGGACACCCTGGTCCTGGGGTGCACCCACTACCCCCTGCTGTCCGGGGTGGTCCAGCTCGCGGTGGGCGATCACGTCACGCTGGTCTCCAGCGCCGAGGAGACCGCCAAGGACGTGCTGCGCGTGCTCACCGCCGCGGACCTGCTGCGCCCCCACGACGCGGCGGATCCGGCGACGCGGGAGTACCTCGTGACCGGTGACCCGGACAGCTTCCGAAGGGTGGCGTCCCGGTTCCTCGGACCCGGTCTCGTGTCGGTCGGCCTCGCGGGTGCGGTGTGATCCCTCCCCGCGGACCGGTTCCGGGTCGCCCGCCGGGGCACACTCCGGGCGACCTCTCGCCGGCCGTGGCACGATGGTGCCCATGTTTCTGACTGTCCTGGGTTGCTCGGGGAGTATCGGCGGACCCACCTCGCCGGCGTCCGGGTATCTGGTGGAGGTCGAGGGGGTCGCCCCGGTCGTGATCGACATGGGGCCGGGGGTGTTGGGGGCTCTGCAGCGGTACATCGCGCCGGAGGACGCCACGATCCTGTTGTCCCATCTCCACGCCGATCACTGCCTGGACGTCCCGGGCCTGCTGGTGTTGCGGCGCTACGGTCCGGAGGCCGAGCGCGCGGTCCGGGTGCCGCTCATCGGGCCGTCCGGGACCGCGTACCGGATCGGGGTCGCCTCGGCGGAGGAACCGGGGGCGGTGGACGATCTGTCGGACACCTTCGAGGTGGGGTCGTGGGATGTCACGCCCGACGTGGAGATGACGGGCGACGACGGCGAGGTGGGCCTGCGCGTGCGGGCCGACCGGGTGGATCACCCGCCGGAGTCCTACGGGATGCGCCTGACGTCGGAGTCCGGTCGCGTCCTGGCCTACAGCGGTGACACCGCCTACTGCGACTCGCTGGTCGAACTCGCGGCCGGCGCCCACGTGTTCCTCTGCGAGGCCTCGTGGACCCACGAGGAGGGCCGCCCGCCGGGGATCCACATGTCCGGTGCCGAGGCCGGCCGGACCGCCCGACTGGCCGGGGTGGGCCGTCTGGTGCTGACCCACATCCCCCCGTGGACGGACCGCGAGGCCGTGCGCGCCGAGGCCGCCGCGCAGTTCGACGGCGAGGTCCTGTTGGCGGAGCCTGATCTCAGGCTCGAGGTCTGAGCGTCGGGTTCCGGGGCCCGGTGTCCGAGGCCCGGTGTCTGAAGCTCGGTATCTAAGGCTCGGTGCCTGCGCTCCGGCCGCTAGTATCGGCGGGA
>NZ_JAALED010000003.1:0-1712 GCF_014145155.1 Dietzia sp. B19
CGCGCCCCCGCTTGCGGGCCTCCTCGCGGACGCGGCGCAGCACCGTCGCGGGATCGTCCCACCCCACCCAGCCTGCCAACTGCCGGGCGTACTCGTCACGCAGGGCCGAGTCGCGGATGTCCGCCACCACCGGCACGGTCTGGCGGAGCGCCTCGACCCGGCCCTCCGCGTGGTCGAGATCGTATTCCTCGAGCATGGAGCGGATGGCGAACTCGAACATCGGCACCCGGGCCGAGATCAGATCGCGGACGGCCGCGTCGCCCTTCTTCTGGCGGATGTCGCAGGGGTCCTGACCGGCGGGGGCCACCGCCACGAAGGTGCGGCCGGAGAACTGCTGGTCCCCGGAGAACGCCCGCATCGCGGCCTTCTTTCCGGCCTCGTCGCCGTCGAAGGTGTAGATGATCTCGCCGCGGAAGTAGTTGTCGTCCAACATCAGTCGCCGGAGGGTGGACAGGTGGTCCTCACCGAACGCGGTGCCACACGCCGCCACGGCCGTGGTCACGCCGGCCGCGTGCATGGCCATGACATCCGTATAGCCCTCCACGACCACCGCCCGGCGCTGGGCGGCGACGTCCCGCTTGGCCAGGTCCAGTCCGAACAGCACCTGCGACTTCTTGTAGAGCATCGTCTCCGGCGTGTTCATGTACTTGCCCAGGGTGTCGTCCTCGAAGAGCTTGCGGGCGCCGAACCCGATCACCTCCCCCGCGAGATTGCGGATGGGCCACAGCAGGCGCCGGTGGAACCGGTCGATCAGCGTCCCCCGTGAGCTGGTCTTGGACAGTCCCGCCGACTCCAGCTCCTTGGGCTCGAAACCCTGCCGCATCAGGTGTTTGCTCATGGTGTCCCAGCCCGTGGGCGCGTACCCGCACCCGAAGCGCTCGGCGTGGGAGAGGTCGAAGCCGCGGTCGGTGAGGAACGCGCGTGCAATCTCGGCCTCCGCGTCCTGATGGAGTCGCTCGGCGTAGAACTTCTGCGCGGCGGCGTTGGCCTGGACCAGTCGCGAACGGGTCCCGCGGTCGCGCTGGATCACCTGCCCGCCGCCCTCGTAGGAGATGCGGTAGCCGATCCTGTCCGCGAGCTGCTCCACCGCCTCGACGAAGCTGATGTGCTCCATCTTCATGAGGAAGGCGAACACGTCGCCGCCCTCACCGGTGGAGAAGCAGTGGAAATAGCCGTGCTGCGGACGAACGTGGAACGACGGCGTCTTCTCGTCCTTGAACGGGGACAGCCCCTTCATCGAATCCGCGCCGCCTGGTTTGAGCGCGACGTACTCGCCGACGACCTCCTCGATGCGAGTGCGTTCGCGGATCGCGGCGATGTCCTGCTCCGGAATCCGCCCTGCCATGCCGCCCAGAGTAACCGCCCGGGCAGGAGACCGGCGTGCCCCCTGCGACGGGCCGATACGCTGGCCGCATGATCGCACCCCCACCCCGCCCCCTCGCCGTCCGGAGCCCACGGTCCCGCACGGTGGCGGCCGTCGCGCTCCTGTCGGCGTTCCTCGTCAGCCTGGTCGGGTGGGCGGCGCCCTCCGCCTCGGCGGAGCCGCCGTCCCGGCTGCAGCAGCAGGTCACGGATTCCGCGGGCGTGCTGGGTGCGGATACCGCCGCCGTGGAGAGCCGGCTCGCCGAACTCCGGTCGACCGACAACATCCAGCTCTGGGTGACCTACGTCGACAGCTTCGACGGCGTGCCGGTCCAGCAGTGGGCGCAGGA
>NZ_JAALED010000376.1:0-2879 GCF_014145155.1 Dietzia sp. B19
GCCCGCGCTCACGGTGACGGCCTCGGGGGCGAGCACGGCGGCGTCGTAGCCGAGCCGCTGCCCGTCGGCGGTCAGCTCGCCGCCGTAGTTGTACAGGACCCGGGAGGCGGACGGGTCGAACGCCGGGAGCTCGGTGCTGACCCCGGGGTCGAGGGTGACGATCCAGATGGCGAGGTGGCTGTCCGGGCGCGCGGCCCAGGAGTGCGGTGGCGGGTCGAGTGCCCGGATCCCGTCGATCTCCCCGGCGATCACCCGGACGCGCGCGGCGGCCCCCTCCTCACCGCGGACGACGACCGGGGTGTCCTCGGACCAGAACATGTCGAAGTACGGCTCGGCGGACTTGTCCTCGGGGGCCAGGTTGAGCCAGATCTGGAACAGCTCCATGGTGTTGGTCGCGTCGGGATCCAGCAGGGGGAACATCTCCGAGTGCGAGATCCCCGCACCGGCGGTGAGCCACTGTGTGTCACCGTGCCCGAAGCGGGCGGCGGCGCCCAGCGAGTCGGAGTGGTCCACCACGCCGTCGAGCACCACGGTGACGGTCTCGAAGCCGCGGTGTGGGTGCTGGGGGAAGCCGGGCACCTCTGAGCCGTGGTACATCGACCAGCCGTCCTTGCCGGAGAAGTCGCCTCCGATGGACCGGCCCTCCAGGGAGGCCGCGGGACGCATGGTCTCCCCCTCGGCCGCGGGGAACTCGTCGCGGTGGTGGACCGCGAACAGGAACGGGTCGACACCGGGCCACTGCGCGCCGAGCGGGACTACCTGACGGATGGCGGACACTGGCATCTCCTCTGACGGGACGGTAATTGCTGTCGCGTCATACAACTCCGGGCCCTGGCGGTTTGTTCCCCCCGCGGCCGAGCCCGGGTCAGCCCGGGTCAGCCCGGGTCGACCCCGGGTCAGCCCCGGGCCACCACTCCGGTCACCGGAATCCGGCCGTCGACCGCCTGGCGGAAGTTGAGTACCGCACGCTGGACGTGGTCGCCCGTGGAGACCACGACCGCGCCGGTGGTCCCGCGCTCGCGGAAGATCTGGTCGGTGAACCGGGCGTTCTGGACCGTCGAGTTGGAGTTGCCCTCCTCGGTGATCCGCCACGGTGCGATCCCGGCGCCGCGGAGCCAGTCGCCCATCGCGCGGGCCTCCGTGCGGCCGTTCTGCGGGACTCCACCGGTCACGATGATGCGGGCTGTGGGGTACTCCCGCGCGAGCCGGAAGCCTGTCCTCAGCCGCTCCTCCAGCACCGGCCGGATCCCCCCGTCGGGATAGAGGCCCGCGCCCAGGATCACGATGTCGGTGGTGAACGGATTGACCGTGAGCACCGCCGGGTCGTCGCTCGTGAGCGCGTCCAGGCCGCCGCACATCTGCAGCATCGACTGGTCGACATACTGGCAGCCCACCATGGTCAGCCCGTTGTAGAGCGCGGTGCCCGACGGGAGCTCCGCCGAACCCGCGGATGCGGTCCCTGCACCGGCCCCCAGCGCGAGCGCCGCCGTGGCCGCGACCGCTGCGAGACGGATGTGTGTCCTACGCACGATGGCGTTCCTCCCCCGAGAAAACTGTGTGACTCATTTCGTGATCCGATAGTTATCGTCGGTCACGGTACCGCTGTTACCCGTGAGGCAGGATGGGTCAGAAAACCGCCCGGTACCCTGCTCGTATGCCCGCAGGATACGACAAATCGGCCGCGGTCCGATACCTCTCCCGAGCGGACCCCGAGCTCGGACGCCACATCGAGACCGTCGGTCCGTGCACCCTCGCGCCCGCCCCGGACGCCGGACCGCACACCCTGTTCGACCGCCTGGCCTCCTCGATCCTGTCCCAGCAACTGTCGGTCAAGGCGGCCGCGACGATCGCCGGTCGACTCAGGGAACGGGCGGCCGGGCCCCGGCATCTCGACCCCGGCCTCCTCACCACCCTCTCAGACGACGAGATCCGTGCCTGCGGGGTCTCCCGACCCAAGATCGCCGCGCTCCGCGACCTCGCCGACGCGGTGGGGACCGGACGGATCCCCACCCTGGCGGAGCTGGAGGAACTCGACGACGAGGAGGTGGTCGCCTCCCTGACCACCGTCCGCGGGGTGGGCCGGTGGACGGTGGAGATGCTGCTGATCTTCCTGCTGGACAGGCCCGACGTGTTCCCCGTGGCCGATGTCGGCGTCCGGCGCGGATTCGAGCGGGTCACGGGACTCGACGGACCCCCCACCGCCGCCCGGATGCTCACCCGTGCCGAGAGCTGGGCCCCCTACCGGTCGGTCGCCTCCTGGTACCTGTGGCGGGCGGTGGACCAGACCGGCCAGGCGGTGCCCGCGCCGCCCGCGCCCGCCGTCCGGTAGAACGGACGCATGGCAACCACCGCATTCAAGGGAAACCCCGTCTCCACGTCCGGCGAGCTCCCCGCCGTCGGCACCACCGCTCCGGCCTTCGACCTGGTCGGCACGGACCTGGCGCCCGTGACCTCCGAGTCGCTCGCGGGCAAGCGCGTCGTGCTCAACATCTTCCCGAGCGTCGACACTGGCGTCTGCGCCCAGTCGGTCCGCACCTTCAACGAGAAGGCCACGGACCTGGACAACACCGCGGTCATCAACGTCTCGGCGGACCTCCCGTTCGCGCTCAAGCGCTTCTCCGCCGACGAGGGCATCGAGAACGCCTCCGCCGGTTCCACTTTCCGCAGCGACTTCGCCTCGACGTACGGCGTCAAGATGGCCGACGGCCCCCTGGCCGGCCTGTGCGCCCGCTCGGTCGTGGTGCTCGACGCCGACGGCACGGTGGTTTACACCCAGCTCGTCGACGAGATCACCACCGAGCCGGACTACGACTCCGCGCTGGCGGCACTCGCCTGATCCGCGTCGACGTCCGCCGGCCCGCCTCCATGTGGAGGCGGGC
>NZ_JAALED010000376.1:2913-4662 GCF_014145155.1 Dietzia sp. B19
GGACGTTGACCCGTCGAGAGTCGGGCGCGTCGAGCCCTAGGCGCTGCCCGCGGGGATCGGCGCGAACCGACGGACCGCGTCCTCGAGCTGGTCGAAGAGGGTGGAGATCTCCCCCGCGCGCCGGTCGTTCGGCTGGAGACCCTCCGGGCCGAACTCGGTGAACAGGCTCAGCGACACCTGCTGACGGACCCCGAACATCCGGAAGTTCGCGACGATCTGGCGCCACTGCTCCACGGCGCGTACGCCGCCCTCGGCGCCGTAGGAGACAAAGGCGACCGGCTTGTCCGCCCACTCGTCGCCGAGTGAGTCGAAGGAGTTCTTCAGGGCGCCGGGAACGCCGTGGTTGTACTCGGGGGTCACGAAGATGAAGGCGTCGTAGGAATCGATCGCCTCACTCCACCGGGTGACCCGCTCGTCGTCGTACTGCTTGTTCGCGGCACCCGGCACGGTGGCCGAGGTGAGGAGCGGGACGTCGAAGGACTTGAGGTCGACCAGGTCGTAGGTGGCGAGCTCCCGCGACGCCGCCTCCGCGGTGACCCAGTCGGCCACGGCCGCGCCTCCCCGCTCGTCGCGGATACTGCCCAGGATGATGCCGATCTTCACTAGCGTCTCCTCCGTCGATCGATGTCGTGGACACCCCGACCGTACTTGAGTGACACGGCAACAATCTACCGCCTGCCGTAGACAGTGACCGACGCCACCGCGCACACCCGGCCGCGGGCGTCCCGGGTGACCGCCTGCGCGATCCCCCAGCTCCGACCGTCATGGAGTGCCTCGGCGCGCACCGTGACCGGGCCGACGAGCGGGATCTGCCGCACGTATCTCACGTCGAGCGAGGACGAACTGACCTCTCGTTCGTGCGGGAACACCGCCGCACCGGCCACCTCCGCGACGGCGGCGAAGACCCCGCCGTGCAGGTTTCCCAGCGGGTTGGCCAGCGCCGGTTCGGGGGCGATCACGGCCTCCACCGCCCGGGTGCCCCCCGGGCCGTCATCGTGGTGGTCCAGCGTCAGGCACAACACCTCGGCCAGCGTCCCCGGTGCCAGTGCCGAGGGCCACGGCGGCTCGTCGTCGTAGTCATCCGGGTCCACGACCCCCGCGATCTCCATCGACTTGACCAGTCCCGCGGCGACCACCCCGCCGTCGTCATCGAGGACGTCGCCCCGCGTGGTGAGGCAGTGTCCGTCGTCGCCCAGGTGGTCCGTGCGCACGCCCAGGCCGGTCGACCCCTCACGGGGGCGCGCCAGCAGATCCAGGCGGAGCTCGGTGGTCACGGTCCACATCCCCTCGGGACGACGGCGGTGGTTCTCGGCCCCCAGACCGGAGTCGACCAACACCGCCAGGGCCCCCGTGGCGAAGCGCCCGGACGGGTCCACGAACTGGTCGGCGACCGGCTGGTGCCAGCTCACGGTGCCGTCCCCGTTCGGACTGAAGGTCAGTCCGAGCCGGGGTTCCGGGCCGTGGTGCGTCGATTCCCTCATCTCGCGACGCTAACACGTGTTCCAGTCCTGCCCGTCGGGCCCACGTGGCCGCACAATGGAGCCGTGCCCCCACGAGCAGAGCCCCCCCGAACAGCACCCCTGAGCAGCGAGGTTCTCGCGACGCCCCGACGCTGGCCGATCCGCACGGCCACCACCGTGATCGCCACCGCGATCGTCATCCTGGTGCTGGCCGCCGCGGCGGGGGGCGCGTGGCTGCTGCTGCGCACCGCCGCGCACAGCGCGATCGACACGGTGGACCGGGGTCGGG
>NZ_JAALED010000377.1:0-3751 GCF_014145155.1 Dietzia sp. B19
TGGGAGCGTCTGGACACCATGTCCGCGGCCGCCGTCAGCGGTGGCTCACGAGATGCGGCGGAGGTCGTGGCGCGCATCGCGCTCGACGCCGCCGGGAAGGCCCGGCGTTGACCGAGAGCACCACACCGCAAGCCCGACCCACCGGGGACGACGTCACGGCGGGGTCCGTTCCCGCCACCCTGACCCGGGTCCACATGATCGGCATCGGGGGCGCGGGCATGTCCGCCGTCGCGCGGATCCTGCTCGACCACGGTGTGGCGGTCTCGGGAAGCGACGCCAGGGATTCGGCGGACCTCCGGGCGCTGGAGGCGCGCGGCGCGGTGGTCCGGGTCGGCCACGACGCATCGGCGCTGGACGCGCTCGACGCCCCGCCGCAGATCGTGGTGGTCTCCAAGGCCGCGATCCCCGCGGACAACCCCGAGCTGGTCGCGGCCCGGGCCGCCGGGATACCCGTGGTCACCCGCTCCCGGGTCCTGGGTCACCTCGCCCGTGCCGGTCGCTCGATCATGGTGTGCGGCACGCACGGGAAGACCTCCACGACGTCGATGCTGATCGCCGGCATGCTCGCCGCCGGTGCGGACCCGTCCTTCGCGGTGGGGGGCACCGTCCTGCAGTACGGCACCAACGCCCACGGCGGGGCCGACCCGGTGTTCGTGGCCGAGGCCGACGAGTCCGACGGCTCACTGGTGCACTACGAGCCCGACGTGGTGATCCTGACCAACGCCGAGCCCGACCATCTCGACCACTTCGGCACCGCCGAGGCGTACTTCGAGGTCTTCGACACCTTCCTCGCCCGGATCCCGGACACCGGCGTCCTGGTGGTCTGCCTGGACGACGCGGGAGCGGCCGAGCGCGCGCGCCGGGCGGCGTCCGCGGGGGTGCGGGTGGTGGGGTACCGCACCACGGCCGGCCCCGCGACCGACCTGCCGGTGGTGGGTGAACTCGACGGGATCGAGGTCGACTCGGGCGGGACCCGGGCCGGGCTCACGTTGGACGGGCGGTCTCGTGGCGACCTCCACGTGGGGACCCCGGGCCGACACATGGCGCTCAACGCGCTCGCCGCTCTCCTGGCCGCCCGGGAGGTCGCCGGGGACGCCGGGATCGACGTCGACCACGTGCTGTCCGGTCTGTCCGGATTCGGGGGAGTGGGGCGTCGGTTCGAACCCAAGGGCACGGTCGCGGTCCAGGGTGGACTGGTGCGGGTGTTCGACGACTACGCGCACCATCCGACCGAGGTCAGGGCGGTCCTGAGCGCCGGGCGGGAGATCGTCGCCTCGGACGGTGGCCGCCTGATCGCGGTCTTCCAGCCCCACCTCTACTCCCGCACCCGCATCTTCGCCGAGGAGTTCGGGCGGGCGTTGTCCCTGGCCGACGAGGTGGTGGTGCTCGACGTGTACGGCGCGCGCGAGCAACCCGAGGAGGGCGTCGACGGCGGCCTCGTCACCCGCCACGTGAGCTCGCCGGCCCACCACGTCCCCGACCTCGACACCGCCCTGTCCACGGTGCTCGGGATCATCCGGCCGGACGACGTGGTCTTCACGCTCGGGGCCGGAGACATCACCACGCTCGGCCCGAGGATCGTCGCCGGGCCCGCGGGGAGCGGGACGGGGTCATGACGAGGCCGACGCCGTGAAGGGGGCTCAGCGGTGACCGACGAGCCACGCGACCACCCGACGGACCCGGCGGATCCGACGGACCCGCTGGACCAGGCGGCCTCGGACGACCCGGACCGGAGACTCGCCGCGGCGGCCGTCCGTAGCTCGGACGAGCGGGTGCGTCACTCCGACCCCGCGGTGCGGGCCACGCTGCGCAGGCGACGTCGCCGCACCAACCGCATCTATGTGGGGCTCGGTGTGGCGCTCGTCGTCCTCCTGGTGGGATACATCGCGCTGTACTTCCTGCCGGTGTTCTCCGTCCGGGAGGTCCGGGTCGTCGGGACCCGGACCATTCCCGTGGAGGCGGTGACCGAGCGCGCGGCGGTGTCCCCCGGGACCCCGCTGCTCCAGGTGGACACCCACGCGGTGGCGCGCCGCGTGGCGGGGATCCCGAGGGTGGACCAGGTCACGGTCACGCGGGACTACCCGTCGACCCTGCGGATCGAGCTGATCGAGCGCACCGCCCTGGTCGTGGTCGAGGTCGACGGCGCCCGGCACCTGGTGGACGGGCAGGGCATCGACTTCGGGCAGGGGGACCCGCCTCCCGGAACCCCCGAGCTCACCGTGGGGGACGGCGCACGCTCCGACCTGCCCGGGATCGTCCGGGACCTGTCGACGGTCTTCGCCGAGGTCCGGGGGACCGCGGGGCAGGAGATCGCGTCCGTCGAGGTGGAGAGTCCGGCGTCGATCGTCCTCACCCTCGTCGACGGGCGCACCGTGGAGTGGGGGGCCGCGGGTCGCGACCACGAGAAGGCGGTCGCCCTGCAGATGGTCCTCGAGCAACCCGGGCAGGTCTGGAACGTCTCCAATCCGGCGTTGCCGGCCTCACGGTAGACCGACACGCCCGCGAGCCTCGTGGACGTGCGGGGCCGGTGCCCCTACCGTGTGATCCGACGGCGGAAACCGCCTCTGACCAGCAACTTTAACCCTCAAGTAGAGGGTGAGAGTTAGGCGAGAGTCTTTCGTCGAGACAGCATGCAACCGAGCACGACACCCCCAAAGGAAGGCCGGGCCTCGATGAGCTCACCGCACAACTACCTCGCAGTCATCAAGGTCGTCGGAATCGGGGGCGGCGGTGTCAACGCCGTGAACAGGATGATCGACGAGGGCCTCAAGGGCGTCGAGTTCATCGCGGTGAACACCGATGCGCAGGCTCTGCTCATGTCCGACGCCGACGTCAAGCTCGACGTCGGTCGCGAACTCACCCGCGGCCTCGGTGCCGGCGCCGACCCGGAGGTCGGGCGCAAGGCGGCGGAGGACCACAAGGACGAGATCGAGGAGGTCCTCAAGGGCGCGGACATGGTCTTCGTCACGGCCGGGGAGGGCGGCGGTACCGGCACCGGTGGCGCGCCGGTCGTCGCGGCCATCGCGCGTAAGCTCGGCGCGCTCACCGTCGGCGTCGTGACCCGCCCGTTCTCCTTCGAGGGCAAGCGTCGCGGGGGACAGGCCGAGGCGGGGATCGAGGGCCTGCGCGAGGCCTGCGACACCCTGATCGTGATCCCCAACGACCGCCTGCTCCAGCTCGGGGACGCCGGCGTGTCCATGATGGAGGCCTTCAAGACCGCCGACGAGGTCCTCCTCAACGGCGTCCAGGGGATCACCGACCTCATCACCACCCCCGGCGTGATCAACGTCGACTTCGCCGACGTCAAGGGCGTCATGTCCGGGGCCGGCAGCGCGCTCATGGGGATCGGCTCCTCGCGGGGCGAGGGTCGGGCGTACAAGGCCGCGGAGGCCGCCATCAACTCGCCGCTCCTGGAGACCACGATGGAGGGCGCCAAGGGCGTACTCATGTCGATCGCCGGCGGCAGCGACCTGGGCCTGTTCGAGATCAACGAGGCCGCGACCCTCGTCCAGGAGGAGGCGCACCCCGACGCCAACATCATCTTCGGCACCGTCGTCGACGACTCGCTCGGCGACGAGGTGCGGGTGACCGTCATCGCCGCCGGGTTCGAGGGCGGCTCCCGGCAGTCCTCCGGTGCGGGTCAGTCGCGGCGCGGCCGCCACCACCTCGACGACGACGAGGTCCCCGGCGCCTCCGGCGACACCGGCGGTGCCTCCGGGCTCGGATCGACCCCTCTCGACGGCGGGCGTCG
>NZ_JAALED010000378.1:0-4519 GCF_014145155.1 Dietzia sp. B19
GCGCAGTCCCACCGCCACGGACGCCGCGCGGGCCTGGGCGGCCTCGTCCGGTGCGGCCACCACGACCACCGGGGCGGTCTCCACCAGGAGGCGGGTCGTCTCGACGCCGGACGAGTCGGCGTCGACCGCGATCCTCGCACCGTCGACCTGCGCGGCGGTGATCCCCGGCCCGTCCTCGTCCGTACCCGACGTACACGCGACGGTGGACGCGACCAGGCAGAACGAGAGGACCGCCGCCCCCACTCCTCGGTTGAAGTGGCGCACGGCGGTCCTCCTGAAAGCTCGGGAATCGATCCCGGTGGACCCTACAGGGGTCTCAGGCGGTCTCGGTGATCGGCCGGTCGACCCAGCTCATCAGGTCGCGCAGCTTCTGCCCGGTGACCTCGATCGGGTGCTCGGCGTTCTCCTTGCGGAGCTGCTCGAGCTCTTTGTTGCCGCCCTCGACGTTGGCGACGAGGCGCTTGGTGAAGGTGCCGTCCTGGATGTCGGAGAGGATGGCCTTCATGCGCTCCTTGGTGCCGGCGTCGATGACGCGCGGGCCCGAGAGGTAGCCGCCGAACTCGGCGGTGTCGGACACCGAGTAGTTCATCCGCGCGATGCCGCCCTCGTACATGAGGTCGACGATCAGCTTGAGCTCGTGGAGCACCTCGAAGTAGGCGAGCTCGGGTGCATAGCCGGCCTCGACCATGACCTCGAAGCCCGTCTTGACGAGCTCCTCGGTGCCGCCGCACAGCACGGCCTGCTCACCGAACAGGTCGGTCTCGGTCTCGTCCTTGAAGGTGGTCTTGATGACGCCCGCGCGGGTGCCACCGATCGCCTTGGCGTAGGACAGCGCGAGCGCCTCGCCCTCGCCCTTCGGGTCCTGCTCGACGGCGATGAGCGCCGGGACGCCCTTGCCGTCGACGAACTGACGGCGCACCAGGTGGCCGGGCCCCTTCGGGGCGACCATCGCGACGGTGACGCCCTCGGCGGGCTTGATCAGACCGAAGTGGATGTTGAGGCCGTGGCCGAAGAACAGCGCGTCGCCGTCGTTCAGGTTGGGCTCGATCTCCTCGGTGAAGATCTGCGCCTGCGAGGTGTCGGGGGCGAGCAGCATGATGACGTCGGCCCACTTGGTGGCCTCGGCGGCGGTCATGACCTCGAGGCCGGCCTCCTCGGCCTTCGCGCGGGACTTGGAGCCCTCGCGCAGACCGATCGCGACCTCGACGCCGGAGTCGCGCAGGCTCAGCGAGTGCGCGTGCCCCTGCGAGCCGTAACCGATGACGGCGACCTTGCGGCCCTGGATCAGCGACAGATCCGCCGAGTCGTCGTAGAACATCTCCACTGCCATGGTGGATTCCCTTCGTGTTGGTTCGTGTAGCCGGGACTTGTGTAGGAGTCGAGACTATCGAGTGGTGGTGATGGACTTGGGGCCGCGTCCCAGCGCGACCATGCCGGACTGCACGATCTCGCGGATGCCGTAGCCGTCGAGCATCCGCAGCAGCGCGTCGAGCTTGTCGGGGGTACCCGTGGCCTCGAGCGTGAGCGATTCCGGGGAGACGTCCACGATGTGGGCGCGGAACAGACTGGCGATCTCGACGATCTGGCCACGGTTGGTGGTGTCGGCGCGGACCTTGACCAAGGTGAGTTCGCGGGCGACCGAGCCGGCCGGGTCCTGCTCCACGATCTTGATGACGTTGACCAGCTTGTTGAGCTGCTTGGTCACCTGTTCGAGGGGGAAGTCCTCGACGGCCACGACGATCGTCATGCGTGAGAGCCCGTCGGTCTCGGTGGGGCCCACCGCGAGGGACTCGATGTTGAACCCGCGCCGGGAGAACAGCGACGCCACGCGCGCGAGCACGCCGGGCTTGTCCTCCACCAGCACGCTCAGGGTGTGGGAGCGGGCGGTCACTGGTCCTCCTCCTGGGCGGCGAGCACGGCGGCGTCGATCCGCTCGGTCACCTCGTGGACGTCCGCGGCGTCGTCCGCCACGGAATCGGTGTCGTCGAACAGCGGCCGGATGTCCCGCGCCGCCATGATCTCGTCGTTGGACGTACCCGCCGCGACCATCGGCCACACCTGGGCGTCCTTGCCCACGATGAAGTCGATGAGCACCGGGCGGTCGTTGATCTCGCGGGCCTTGGCGATGACCTCGTCGACGTCCTCGGCGCGCTCACAGCGGAACGCCACGCACCCGAGGGCCTCGCCGAGCTTGACGAAGTCGGGGATGAGCTTGGACTGCGTCGACAGGTCGGTCTGCGAGTAGCGCTGATCGTAGAACAGCGTCTGCCACTGGCGGACCATGCCGAGGTTGCCGTTGTTGATCAGCGCCACCTTGATGGGGGCGCCCTCGATCGCACAGGTGGCGAGCTCCTGGTTGGTCATCTGGAAGCACCCGTCGCCGTCGATGGCCCACACCTCGGCGTCGGGACGACCGAACTTGGCCCCCATCGCCGCGGGGACCGAGTACCCCATGGTCCCGAGCCCGCCCGAGTTGAGCCACGTGCGCGGCTTCTCGTACTGGACGAACTGCGCGGCCCACATCTGGTGCTGGCCCACGCCGGCGCAGTAGACGGCGTCGGGGCCCGCTGCCGCGCTGAGGCGCTCGATCACGTACTCCGGGGAGAGCGAACCGTCCGACTGCGGTCCGTATCCGAGGGGGTACTCGGAGCGGATCTCGTCCAGTTGCCCCACCCAGGCGGTGGGCTCGGCGAGCGCTCCGGAGTCGCGCTCGCCGCGCAGCGTCTCGACGAGCTCGACCAGCACCTCCTTGATGTCGCCGACGATCGGCACGTCGACCGCGCGGTTCTTGCCGATCTCCGCCGGATCGATGTCTGCGTGGATGACCTTGGCGTCGGGGGCGAAGGTGTCGAGCTGGCCGGTGACCCGGTCGTCGAAACGGGCGCCCAGCGTGACGAGCAGATCAGACCGCTGCAGCGCGGCGACCGCCGCGACGGTGCCGTGCATGCCGGGCATGCCGTAGTGCAGCCGGTGCGAGTCGGGGAACGCACCGCGGGCCATCAGGGTGGTGACCAACGGGATCCCCGACAGCTCGGCCAGCGCCAGCAGCTCCGCGGAGGCGTCGGCCTTGATCACCCCGCCGCCCACATACAGGACCGGGCGCTGGGCCTTGGCGATGAGCCGCGCCGCCTCGCGGATCTGCTTGCCGTGGGGCTTGGTGACCGGGCGGTACCCGGGCAGCTTCATCTCCGGCGGCCACGAGAACGTCATCTCGGCCTGCAGGACGTCCTTGGGGATGTCCACCAGCACCGCGCCCGGTCGGCCGGTCTGCGCGATGTGGAACGCCTCCGCGATCATCCGCGGGATGTCCTCGCCGTGCGAGACGAGGAAGTTGTGCTTCGTGATCGGCATGGTGATGCCGGAGATGTCGGCCTCCTGGAAGCCGTCGGTGCCGATGAGCGCGGTGCCCACCTGCCCGGTGATGGCGACGATCGGAACCGAGTCCATCTGCGCGTCCGCGAGCGGCGTCACGAGGTTGGTGGCCCCGGGGCCCGAGGTGGCCATGCAGACGCCGACCCGGCCGGTGGCCTGCGCGTACCCGGTGGCCGCATGCCCTGCGCCCTGCTCGTGCCGGACCAGCACGTGTCGGACCTTGACCGAGTCGTAGAGGGGATCGTAGACGGGCAGGATCGCGCCGCCGGGGATACCGAAGACGACCTCGGTGCCGATCTCCTCGAGGGACCGGACCACCGCCTGGGCGCCCGTCATCCGCTCGGGGGCCGCGGACCGGGCCCTGTGCTCTGCACCCGGACGGGGTCCGGGCTGTGCCGTTGGTGCGCTCACTTCAACTGTCCTTCATGGTGGTCGTGGAGCTGACGTTCGTCGCCGCACCCGGTCCGGTGGGACCAGGGGAACCCGGCAACAAAAAACCCCCGACGGCCACGGGGGCCGGCGAGGGTGCGCGTCGACGGAAAGCCAGGTAGCGGCTCAGGCGCCGACGCGCCGGCCGAGTACTAGACCGTTCCAGGTGTTCACGCGCTCAGGTTAGGCCCCGTCCGTCACGGTCGTCAACTCGTGGAAACTGGATCCCACATAGTGGACCGTGAGACAGTGGAGGGCACCATGAGCGCCGCATTCAGAGCACCCCACCCGGAGTCCACGCCCACCGACCGCGCACTCTTCCGGGTCAACCCCATGTCCTACGCCGTCATCGCCATCGTCGTCCTGGCGATCCTCTGGCCCGTCACCGCCTATCCCGTCGCTCTGGGATGGCTCGTGCTGCTCCCGATCGGATTCGGCTGGTGGGTCGCACGGACCCACACCAGGATCGACGAGGACGGGGTCCACCTGTCGACGTGGCGGGCGAGCAGGTCCGTTCCCTGGGAGGAGGTCAAGGGGGTGCTGTTCCCCAAGAACGGCTTCGCCCGCCTCGTCACCACCACCGATGACTCACTCCCGATGGGCGGGGTCTCGTTCCACGATCTCCCCCGGCTCTCCGTCGCCAGCCGGGGGCGCATCCGCGACCCCTACGGCGCCGCCCCGACGGACGGCGCCGCCCGGACGGACGGCGCCCCGCGAA
>NZ_JAALED010000379.1:0-3094 GCF_014145155.1 Dietzia sp. B19
CGCGCCGACCCCGCTCGGCACGGCGTAGCCACCGGGACCGGTCCTGATCGCGCCCGAGTCGGGGTCGACCTCGACGAGCCGCACCTCGGCGGTGCCGGGCAGCGGACGGCCGCGCGCGCCTTGCTTGGTCGTCGAGAGATTGGCGAGGACGACATCGACCTCGGTGCCGGAGTAGAACTCGAGGACCCGGGTCCCCGGGTAGCGGTCCAGCAGCCGCCGCCACACCCCGCGGGGCATGCCCGATCCCATGAAGAGCGGGATCGCCGGGAGGGTCTCGCCCGGATGCACCGGCCGACGGACCAGCTCGCGCATCATCGCCCACGTGTAGGACACGGCCGTGACCCCGTAGCGGCGGATCTCCTCGTCGAAGGTCGCAGGGTCGAATCCGCGCGACAGCGCGATCCGGGACCCGGCGGCCACGGCCCCGCCGACGGCGGTGAGCAGACCGGACGGGTGATGGAGTGGACTGAGGCAGTACACCGTCGACGCGGCGGTCAGGCGCGCGGCGCTGGCGGTGCCGAACGCGGAGAGCGCCCACCGGTGGTTGGTCACGAGCTTGGTCTGCCATGCTCCCGTCGAGCGGGTGAAGACGACGAAGGCGAGGTCGCCGGCGCGGCCGGGGTCCGGCACGTACCAGCGGGGCAGCTCGACCGCATCGGGGTCGATGCGTTCGAGGTCGACCAGCCCTGCGCCGAGGTCTCCGGGCAGGTCGCGGTCCGCGCCGCCGCCGAGGACGAGCGCCCGCGCCCCGGCGTCGGTGACCCTGGCGGCGTGCTCCGGGTCGACGACCACCTCGGACACGGAACTGAGCGTCAACAGTTCGGCCAGATCCCGGGACGGGGGCAACGCCACGGCCACGGCGCCGAGACGCGACAGCGCGGCGATCGCGACCAGCGCCGAGGGCCGGGTCTCCATGAGCACACCGATGTGGTCGCCCTGGCGCACCCCGACCTCGATCATCCCCCTCACCACGTTCGTGATCCGGGCGTCGACGGCCGAGTACGTGTGGACGCGGTCGGAGAACAGGAAGCACGCGTCATCAGGCTGCGTCCGCGCACGCTCGGCCATGATCTTGGCGAACGAGATGCGTGTCCCCGTCTGGATCTGCCCCAGTCGCACCAGGCGCGGCGCGGCGTGCAGCGCCTCGTATCCCAGGGCCCGCGTCGTCCGCAGAGTGCCCACGGCGAGGTGGCCGGCACCGCGCACCACACCGACCCCCACCCCGGCGATCTGCGTCGCCCCTTCCGTCGCGAGCATCACCGCCGTGCCCGGAGACGGGTCACCACCGGAGTCGGGCCCGACCTCGACGATGCCCTTCGGACGATCTCCGGTGCCTTCTCTCCAGTCGATCCAGTCGGCGACGGCAGGCCATGTCAGCGAGGAGGCGGTCGAGCCGACGACGAGTCCGAAATGCCCGGCGCGGACCGGGAACTCGAAGACGTCCGCGCCGGGGGCGACGGCCGCGATCTTCCGGACGCCCGCCGGGACGCCGATCTCGTCGACTTCCCCGAGCACCGCGAGGACGGGACAGGTGATGTCGGCCAGGGACACGACGTGATCTCCGACGACGAAGCCGCCGACCATCATCCGATTCTGGATGATCACCTGGTGGAGCACGTCGACGATCGCCGGTCCGGACCACGCGACGAATCCCTCGCCGCCGAGAAAGCGGCGCTGCCGCTCGTGTCCGATCAGCGCCTCGCGGTCGTGGAGTTGACGAAGGAAACCCACCTGCGCACGCGCGGTCTTGATCGGGTCGAGCAGACGGAACCCGGCCGAGGCCATCCACCCGGGGAGCGAGCGATCGCTGAAGACGTGGTCGGCGACGAAGCGGGCGACGTTCACGATCAGGTCCTCGGGTACGCCGAGCGGGGCGTTACCGCGGACGTCGACGGGCGCGCCGAACGTCACGACGCTCTCGAGGTCGCGCGAGCGCCGGTATGCCGCGGCCTGATAGCAGAACATGCCACCCTGGCTGTACCCGGCGAGATGCACCGAGCGACCCGTGGCCGCGGTGACGAGGTCGACGGCGTCGCTCACGGCGACCACGTGGTCGGTGAGGGTGCGTTCGAGTCCGCCGTCCTCGAGGTCCGGGGAGCCGAAGTCGATCACCCAGGGATCCATGCCGGCCGCGTGCAGCGCGGCCACCGCGCTCGTCGACGGGGAGACGTCCCAGACGTCGGCGGAGATCATCATGGGGGGCACGAGCACGATCGGCGGGCGCGGTCTCTCTTCCGCATCACCGCCGACACGTCCGTGCTCCGCGACCCCCGCCACCGGCGCGTAGTAGCGGCGCAGCCGGAACATCGGCCGACGGGTGGCGATCTCGAACGGCGAGAACTCCTCGTCGGTCTGGAGACCGCCGAAACGCAGGACCTCGATCGCGTTGACGACGTACGACGTCGCGGTCTTGAGGGCGACGGCGAGGATGTCGGGGCTGAGGGTCATGGTGGGTCTGACACTAGGGCGCGACTTCTGGTCGGAGTGGTCAGTTCACGAACAGAGGGGAGGACGGGGCGCGAAAGGTGGTCGGCCCGGCGCACCGCCGGTCAGAACGGCGGGCGTCCGAGGTGGTCGCCCCACCGCTCACAGGACCACCCACCGCGGTCCGGCGCCAACTCGATGACCCCGCAGTTGGGGATCCGGTTGACCAGCGCCCACTGTGAGGGGACGGCGCCGGCGAACACCGCGATCATCCGCATGAGGGTGCCGTGCACCACCAACACCACGTCGATACCGTTGTCGAGGTGGCTCTCGCGGAGCTCCGTCACCAACGGCATCGCGCGTTCCTGCACGTCCAGCGCGCTCTCTCCCCCCGGCAGGCACGAGGAGAGGTCACCGTGCTCCAGCCAGTCCCGCACGAGCCGGTTGTACGCCAGCAGCGCCTCGGTGCCGGTCCTCATCTCGTACTGTCCGGCCTGTACCTCGTACACCCCCGGCACGGCCCGGGTGGGCAGCTCTGTCGCGTCGGCGATCAGGCCGGCGGTCTCGCGGGCACGCGCCGCCTCGGAGCTGAGGATCACGCTCGGCGAGATGCCGGAGGCGGCGAGCTCGGCGCCCACCGTCCGCGCCTGGTCCCGCCCGAGGTCGGTGA
>NZ_JAALED010000380.1:0-4621 GCF_014145155.1 Dietzia sp. B19
GGAGTGGGGGGCCGGGATCGCACTGGCCGCGCGGGAGTGGGGCCCGGGCTCTGAGGGGATGCTGCGTCTGGTCCTGTCCCGCGGTCCGGAGCGCGGGGGACCGGAGACGGCCTACATCACCGTCGCCCCGGTCGGTCCGCACGCGCAGCGGGCGCGTGCGGAGGGCATCGCCGTGACCGTGCTGGGCAGGGGGTTCCCGGCGGACTTCGCGGCGTCGGCGCCCTGGATGCTGCTGGGCGCCAAGACGCTGTCCTACGCGGCCAACATGGCCGCTCTGCGCCATGCGGCCGCGAACGGGTACGACGACGTCGTCTACCTGTCCTCTGAAGGGGAGGTACTCGAGGGCCCTCGGTCGACGATCCTCATCGCTCGAGCAGGTGAACTCGTCAGCCCGCCGGCGGAGGTCGGGATCCTCGAGGGCACCACGCTCGGCGCTCTCGCCGAGGTCGCGGACCGGGAGGGTGTCCTGGTGCGCCGAGAACGGCTCCTGCTGCCCGACCTGCTCACGGCCGACGCCGTGTGGTTGCTCTCCTCGGTCACCCTCGCCGCCCGGGTCCGCCGGATCGACGACGTGTCGCTGGACGGGGCGGATCCCGGGGTCGACGTCGCCGGGATGGTCGATCGCGCGGTCGGGCGGGCATGACGTCGACGGCAGGTCTGACGTAGCCATACCGGGCGCCGGCGAGCGCCGACCGCGGGTCAGCCGGCGACGCTCTTACCGGGGGTCAGCCGACGATGCGATCCAGGGTCAGC
Organism: Dietzia sp. B19; assembly: GCF_014145155.1. Classification (NCBI taxonomy): domain Bacteria; kingdom Bacillati; phylum Actinomycetota; class Actinomycetes; order Mycobacteriales; family Dietziaceae; genus Dietzia; species Dietzia sp. B19. The sequence continues at coordinate 754 of NZ_JAALED010000380.1, forward strand.
CGGCGACGCGCCGTAGCCGCGCCGACATGTGCGGGACCAGGCCCTTCTCCGGGTGGACACGCTCCTCGACCCACCCGAGGTCGCCACCCTCCACGATCCCGTAGATGCGCTTGGCGCCGCCTCGCTGCGGACCGGTGGGGGAGGCGAGCACGACGTCCGTCGCCATCTCCCACGCCGCCTGGTTGATCGGCGCACCGTAGTACATCTCGATGACTCCGGAGGCGTGCGCCACGAGGAACTCGAGTTGGTCGTCCGCGGAGATCCGCCAGAACCCCGACTCGCGGTAGGCGGCGTTGTCCACCGCACCTCCCGTGTCGAACGTCCAGGCGCGGGAGTTCCAGCTCAGGTAGTTCTCCCCGTCGTGGGAGACGACGATCTGCTGGCCGAAGCGGTGTTCGCCCCGGTCGGCGGTGTCCGCCTCACCCTCTCCCTCCCAGACCCCCACCAGGGGGAGCAGCGCGAGAAGGCCCGGGTGCAGGTCCGGGCCGAACCTGAGGTTGGCCGTGTCCTCCGGGACCGGGAGCTCGGAGAACGCCGGGATGTTCCGACCCGCGGTCTGCTCGGACCGCTGCGCCGCGGCATCGACCGCCGCGTTCGCGGATCCGCGTACGACCGAGCCGCCGTCTCCCCCCTCGGGGGTGGACGACGTGGGGTCGGTCGCGCCGGTGTGGTCGCTGTCCGTCACGACTCGTCGGTGACCGTGCGGTACACGATGTAGCAGGTGACCCATGTGATGGCCAGCGTGCAGAGGACGAGGAGGATCTCGAAGAAGAGCACCATGGTCTCATCCTAACCCCGAGGGTGTCAGCCCAGCGAGATGCGGGCGTCGATCGAGTGGATGAGGCAGTCCTCGGGGGGTACCACGAAGTCCTCGCTGACCCGTGCCCTGAGCCCCACCACGGTCACGAGGGTGAAGTCCGCGTGCACGACGCCCTCGCGCCCCGGGGGATCGACGGTGATCACGATGTCGCGTACCTCACGGATGGTCGAGTACTGCAGGTGCAGGTGCAGGTCCCACTTGAGGTGGTCGGCGCCGAACCCGGTCCTGAGCCCGTTCTCGCGCCGAACGCAGTCCGGCGCGAAGGGCACCCGGAACGCGGCCGCGGGCAGCGTGAGCGCCGTGAGGTACATCCGCACCGCCGCCTCGCGCTCCGCGGGGGAGTACGGGCCGGGGTGGTCCGGCACCTGGGGGACCGCGCCCCGTCGCTGGTCGATGCCGACGATGACGGCGGAGGCGACGGAGGCGCCGACCGCGACGACGGAGGCGCGTGCGGCCAGTCCGAGCGCTCGGGAGAGAAGTGACATGCCCCAGAGATTAGCGAGTCGGCCGCCCGTGCGGGGCGAGGACGATCCTCACCTCTCGACGGGGACCCCGATGAGCGAGCCGTACTCCACCCAGCTGCCGTCGTAGTTGACCACGTTGGGCTGATCGAGGAGTTCGTGGAGGACGAACCACGTGTGGCTGGACCGCTCGCCGATCCGGCAGTAGGTCACCACGCGGCGACCGGGTTCGGCGAGGAAGTCCGCGTAGATCTCGCGGAGGTCGGCGTCGGTGCGGAAGGTGCCGTCGCGGGTCACGGCGCGGTTCCAGGGGATGCTCACGGCGCCCGGGATGTGGCCGCGTTGACGGCCGCCCTCCTGCGGCAGCCCGGCCGGTGCCGCCAGCCTGCCGGTGTACTCGTCGACGGAGCGGACGTCCACGAGCGCGTCGCTGCCCAGCCCCGACAGGACGTCGTCGCGGAACGCCCGGATCGACAGATCCTGCGGGTCGGCGACGTAGTCGGTCACCGGACGCCGGGGCACGTCGGTCCCGAGCGGCCGCCCGTCACGCTCCCAGCGCATGCGACCCCCGTCGAGCAGACGTACGTCGGAGTGACCGTAGAGCCGCAGATACCAGTAGGCGTAGGCGGCAAACCAGTTGTGGTTGCCGCCGTACACCACCACGGTGTGATCGCGGCTGATCCCGCGTTCGGACATGAGTTCGCCGAACCTCTCGCGGCCCACGAGATCCCGCGTGTACTCCTCCTGCAGTTCCGTTCGCCAGTTCAGCGCGACGGCGCCGGGGATGTGACCGTCGGTGTGGTACGCCGCCACGTCCTCGTCGACCTCGAGGAAGACCACCGAGTCATCGTCGAGGCGCGATTCGGCCCAGCGGGTGCTGACCAGTACGTCGTCGCGACTCATGTCGGCGAGTCTAGTGGTCCGGTCGGGCCAGGTCGCCGAGCGGCGTTGTGCCCGGGCCGCCGGTACCGCCGGCGGTGATCGTCCCACCCCGCACGGTGAGGGTCTCGACCGCGATCCCGAGGGGGAGGACGTCCGGGGAGAAGGTCAACGCGGTCCGGCGTAGCGCGAGGCCGGGGTCCTGCTCGGGGAGGCCGGACGGGCCCGTCGCGGCCTCGACCGGGACGAGGTGCGCGCCGCGGTCGTCGACGACCAGGTCGACGATCGCCGACACGCGGGTATCGGTCCCCTCGAGGGTCCCGGTGACACGGGCCCGGTGCTCGACACCTCCGGCCAGGCTCGGGTCGTCGGACGCGCCGACCAGGACGTCCCGCATCCCCAGGGCGGGGCCGAGTGAGTCGCCGGAGATCTGGACGGAGACGCTGACCGCGTCCGCGGTCATGTCGGCGGACCGGTCCCCGGGCACGTGTAGATCGGTGACGGTCGCCTCCACGGCCACCGGACCGAGACCCGGGCGGGTGACACCCTCGACACGGATCGACGCCGACGCCAGTGTCCCGGGCCCCGCCCACCGTGTCGACGGGCCCCCACCGATCATCACCGACGGGGCCGCGACCCCCGGGGTCGCCGGGCGGATCCGGGTGGACACGTCCGCCTCCACCATGGAGGCGTTGACGGAGTCCACGGTGAAGGCGCCGACCACCACGACGGCCAGGGCGGCGGTCGCCACCGTGACACTGCGACGGGCTCTCATGGGGTTCAGGTCTACTCCGATCGTCGGAACGGGGGGACGGGTCGCTAGTATCGTCTGGGCGCCCGGACGAGGAGGAAGCGACACATGGACGTAGTGCTCCTCACGACTGAAGCCGACCCCGAGGCGGTGGTCCCCGCGCTGTCGCTCCTGCCGCACTCGGTCAGACTGCTGCCGGCTCTGGCCTCCTCCGTGGCCGAGCTGTCGGGGGCCGCGCTCGCCGTTGTCGACGCACGGAGTGATCTCGCGGCGTCCCGCGCGCTCTGCCGCCTCCTGTCGGGAAGCGCGGACATCTCCGTCATCGCGGTGGTCTCGGAGGGCGGGCTCATCGCGGTCAGCGGGGACTGGGGTCTCGACGACATCATCCTGCCGACCACGGGACCGGCGGAGGTGGACGCCCGGTTCAGGCTCTCCGCCGCCCGTCACTCCGCGCAGGGGGAGTCCGACGGCGGGTTGCTCACGGTGGGCGAGCTCGTGATCGACGAGGAGACCTACGTCGCCCGGGTGAAGGGGCGACCCCTGGACCTGACCTACAAGGAGTTCGAACTCCTCAAGCACCTGTGTCAACACCCCGGACGCGTGTTCTCCCGCGCCCAGCTCCTCCAGGAGGTCTGGGGATACGACTTCTTCGGCGGTACCCGGACCGTCGACGTCCACGTCCGACGGCTGCGGGCCAAGCTGGGGCCCGACCACGAGTCCCTCATCGGAACCGTGCGTAACGTCGGGTACAAAGCGGTCCGGCCGACCGACCGCAGGGAGGACGGGGGAGACGCATGACCGCCATCGAGCACGCGGTGGACGACGAGACGGCCGCGCTGATCGAGGCCGTCGCCCGGGACGCCGCGGCCGAGGACGGGGTGGCACCGCTCGGCGAGCAGCCTCTGCGGTCGCTCCGGTCGGGCGACGAGCAGGCCGTCCGCCATCTCCTGGTCCGCG
>NZ_JAALED010000381.1:0-4907 GCF_014145155.1 Dietzia sp. B19
GGGCCATGCCGTAGGTGGCCAGGATCGAGCCGGTGAAGATCCACGCGTCCGCCCACGGGCCCCACGACCCGAGCTCGGAGAAGATCCAGCCGAAGACCAGCGTGCCGACGATCATCCCTGCGACGAGCCCCGCCCGCTGCCGGCCCGTGGCCCAGTGCGGATGGACCGCGACGGCCTCGACCCCCGCCTGCCCGGGCAGGGCCGCGCTGATCCGACGGTCCCGCGACCAGCGCCACCAGCCGTAGAGCCCGACGGCGAGGAACATGACCTGCCGTCCGGCCTGACCGTAGAGGTCGACGTCCTGCGGGGTGTGGAAGACGCCGCCGAGGAAGACGGTGAGCAGCGTGAGGTTGCCGACGATCCCCACCGGCCAGGCCCACACCACGCGGCGCATCCCGCCGATCGCGGCGGCCAGGCCGAAGACATTGCCGATGATCTCGCGCCACAGGATCGGCACTCCGCCGATCATCAACTGCGCGTCGAGGAATGAGACGAGAAGGCTCATCGTGTGCCCCTTTCACGGGCTCAACACAGACGGCCCAGGGCTTATGCCGCATCGCCCACGGTTCCACGGCCGGGCCGCGGTCCCTCGGGGACACGTTGTTCTCTTCCATCCGGACTATGACCGTCGGCCCCGGGATCACACCGGGTCTGCTGACCCCCGCGCATGCGGCCTGGCCGGACTCGATGTCCGGCCCGCCGCGTGTGCGGGGCGCTCGCGGGCTCGCCCCCGGCTATGGAGCCGGTGGCATCACCGCCGGTGGGGAATTTCACCCCGCCCTGAGAACGTGTTCCCGTTCTACTCCCACCGAGTGCGACGCCGCAACTACCGCACCCCGGGAGGCGCGATGAGTCACTCCGTCAACCCGCCGGCGTCGCGCTGCCGGGAAGCACACCGTCGAGAAGAGCGTTCCGCGCATTCTCACTCGGCCGATGGGTGCGGAACGCTCTTCTCGATGCGGGGCGGGTGCTGGTGGCCCGCGCCCCGCGTCCGCGGGTCGGCCCAGGTCAGCCGCCGGGCAGCCCGGGCCAGCTTCAGGTCAGCCGCGGGTCAGCCGATCGTCAGTTGGCCGTTCGCCTCGGTCACCGGGACCACGTCGAGCGGCCGAGGGGCCGGCGCGAGGGTGTTGCTGCCGTCAGTCGCGTCGTACTCGGCGCCGTGGAGCGGACACCGAAGGTGCAGGTCGCGGACCACCTGGACGGTCCCACCCTGATGGGTGCAGCGGGCCGAGTACGCGACGAACTCACCCTGTGTGGGCTGCGCGACGATGACCGTCGCGTCCCCCGACTTAACCTGCTTGGCGGTCCCGACGGGCACGTCCGCGGCGGGGATCGAGGTGGCCTGCACCTCGGTCGTCTGCTGCACGGTGGACGGCGGCTCCGCCGGCTCGGTCATCCCGCACGCCGAGGCGATCCCCGGCAGCAGGATGATCCCGGGCAGGGCGGCCAGGACGGTGCGGCGCTGCGTGCACGGTCCGACGGAGACGGATGCGGCGGCGGGGTGCTCGGTCATGTGGTCCATCGTATCGGGCGGCGACGGCGGACCTAGGCTGACGACATGACCGTCCGCCGTCTCGAGCCCCACGCCACCACGATCTTCGCCGAGGTCACCCAACTCGCCGTGCGGTTCGAGGCCGTCAACCTGGGGCAGGGCTTCCCCGACACCGACGGCCCCGCGTCGATGATCGACGCCGCCGTGCGTGCCATGCGCGAGGGCCACAACCAGTACCCACCCGGGACGGGGGTGCCCGAACTCCGGCACGCGATCGTCGCCCACGAGACCGGCCACACGGGTCTGGTCCACGACCCGGACACCGAGGTCCTGGTCACCGTCGGCGCCACCGAGGCGATCGCCGGTGCCGTGCTGGGCCTGGTGGAGCCCGAGGACGAGGTGGTGGTGATCGAGCCGTACTACGACTCCTACGCCGCCACCGTGGCGATGGCCGGGGCCACCAGGCGCGCGGCGAGGATGGTCCGCTCGGGCGACCGCTTCCGCCTCGACGTGGACTCACTGAGGGCGGCGTTCTCCCCGCGGACGCGGGCAGTGCTGGTCAACTCGCCGCACAACCCCACCGGAGCGGTGCTGCCGCGGGAGGACCTCGAGCAGATCGCGGCGTTGTGCCACGAGTTCGACGCGATCGCGATCTCGGACGAGGTCTACGAACACCTGACCTACGACGACAACGAGCACGTCTCGATCGCCACCCTGCCGGGGATGGCCGAGCGCACCCTGCGGATCTCGAGCGCCGGCAAGATGCTCAACTGCACCGGCTGGAAGATCGGATGGGTGACCGGGCCGGCCGGGCTGATCGCGGGCGTCCGGGCCGCCAAGCAGTACATGAGTTACACCGCCGGCACACCGCTGCAGCTCGCCGTCGCGCACGCCCTGCGTCACGAGGACGCGTGGATCCGGGCGCTACGGGCGCAGATGCAGGACCGGCGGGACCAGCTGGTGGACATCCTCACGGGCGTCGGGCTGGACCTCGCCGTCACCCAGGGGACCTACTTCCTCACGGCGGATCCGCGTCCGCTCGGCGTCACCGACGCGGCGTCCTGGTGCCTGGAGCTGCCCGGACGGATCGGCGTGGCGGCGGTGCCGTTCGCGCCGTTCACCGACACGTACTCCGACGAGTGGTCGCACCTGGTGCGGTTCGCGTTCTGCAAGCGGCCCGAGGTCCTCGACGAGGCCGGCCGCCGGCTCCGCGCGCTCGCCGACCGGTAAGAAACGGAGCGCGCTCCGGACCGACTCGCGCGAGCGTCTCGCAGGCCCTACGGTGGTTGCCTGGCGCGCCGGGCGGCGCGCCCGTGCGTCGACGAGGAGTACCCGAGTGTCCCACTACCGCAGCAACCCGCGTGACCTGGAGTTCGTCCTGTTCGAGGTGTTGGGGCTCGACGAGATCCTCGATCGGGACGACACGGAGCTCGACGGCGAGACGGTGCGCACCATGTTGCGGGAGGCCGCCGCCCTGGCGGAGGGGCCCGTGGCGGCCTCGTTCTCCGCCGCCGACCGGAACCCGCCGACGTTCGACCCCGAGACCCACGAGGTCACGCTCCCGCCGGAGTACGTGGCCTCGGTCCGCGCCTGGCAGGACGGTGGGTGGGGTCTGGTCGGAGTGGATCCCGCGGTCGGCGGCGTCGCGGCGCCGCGCATGGTCACGTGGGCGATCACGGAGTTCCTCCTGGGGGCCAACCCGTCGATCTTCATGTACCTGTCCGGACCGCTGTTCGCCGAGATCATGCACACCATCGGCAATGAGCAGCAGCAGAAATGGGCCGCCCGGATCATCGACCGCAACCACGGTTCGTCCATGATGCTCACCGAGGCCGAGGTGGGCTCGGACGTGGGCGCCGTTCGCGCCAAGGCGATCGAGCAGCCCGACGGCACCTGGCACATCGAGGGCGCCAAGCGGTTCATCACCGGCGCCGACTCCGGCGACCTGTTCGAGAACATCTGGCACCAGGTGCTCGCCCGGCCCGAGGGCGCGGGCCCCGGAACCAAGGGCCTGAGCTACTTCCTGGTCCCCAAGTACCTGCCGGACCCCGAGACCGCGGCGCCCGGTGAGCGCAACGGCGTGTACGTGACCGGGATCGAGAAGAAGATGGGGCTCACCGCCTCCGCGACGTGCGAGGTGGCGTTCGGCGCACACGGCCGGCCCGCCGTCGGCTTCCTCGCCGGGGACTCCCACCTGGGAATCAAGCAGATGTTCAAGACCATCGAGGCCGCTCGGATGATGGTGGGGACCAAGGCGATCTCCACCCTGTCCACGGGCTACCTCAACGCGCTGGAGTTCGCCCGGGAGCGCGTGCAGGGCAACGACATGGCCGACGCCGGGAAGCCCGACGCCGGGAAGGTCACCGTCATCCACCACCCCGACGTGCGCCGGTCGCTGCTCACCCAGAAGGCGTACGCGGAGGGACTGCGCGCGGTGTACCTCTATGCGGCCGCCCACCAGGACATCGTGGCCGCGGAGGTCGTCTCGGGCGCCGGCCCGGAACTGGCGCACACCGTCAACGACCTGCTGCTCCCGATCGTCAAGGGCGTGGGGTCCGAGCGCTCCTACCAGTGCCTGGCGGAGTCGCTGCAGTGCTTCGGCGGCTCGGGATATCTGAAGGACTACCCCCTCGAGCAGTACATCCGCGACGCCAAGATCGACTCCCTGTACGAGGGCACCACCGCGATCCAGGCGCAGGACTTCTTCTTCCGGAAGATCGCCCGCGACCGCGGCACCGCCATCGGCCACGTCTCGGCGCAGATCAAGAAGTTCCTCGAGGCCGACGGGCCCGCGGAGCTGGCCGCCGAGCGCGAGGTCCTGGCCACCGCGCTCGCCGACGTCGAGGCGATGGTCGGCACCTGCTTCGACCACCTCCTCGCCTCGCAGGAGGATCCCAAGCACCTCTACACCATCGGTCTGGCCTCGGTCCGTCTGCTCATGGCGTTCGGCGACCTCATGATGGGCTGGCGACTGCTCGTCGGCGCAGAGGTCGCCCTCGGGGCACTGGACGGTGCGTCGGACGCCGACAAGGGCTTCTACAACGGCAAGATCGCCGCCGCCAAGTGGTTCGCGAACAACGAGCTCCCGCTGATCACCGCCACCCGCGGGATCGTCGCCGGCCTCGGCAGCGAGCTCATGGAGCTGGACGAGGCCGCGTTCTGATCCACCGCTGACCACGCCCCGCGTTCCCCGGGGGTTGTGCATCGTGTTCGGTCCCGACACGCCGCACGACCCCCGGGGATCCGTGCATTTCGGGTGCATCACCGGATCCGCGGCGGTGCGGTGCGGTGCAGCGGTGGCCAGCGGCGCGGCGGTGCTGTGCGGCGGTGCTGTGCGGTGCGGCGGGACTGGTCAGTTGCCGGGCAGGACCGGTATCCGGAACTCCGGCAGACCCGGGATCCGTATCGCGTCGTC
>NZ_JAALED010000382.1:0-5049 GCF_014145155.1 Dietzia sp. B19
CCGTCGCTCCGGCGCCCGCCGTGACCGATCCGCCGCCGGCCCGGACGGCGGAGACGAGAGCGTCGGCGAGAGCGCCCGACCCGCCGATCGCACGGCCGGGAGGGGTCTGGTGCATGAGCGCGGCGAAGCCGATCATCGGCGCGGTGCCGGGATGGGACATCGGCGGTCCGGACTGTGCGCCGAACCAGGACAGGGCGGCCTTGAGCCGCTCGGACGTGAAGGTCTGGTCGAGCAGCGCATCCCCGGAGGACAGGAAGGTCTGGACCGTGCCGAAGGGATCCCGGAGATCGTCGCGTCCGAGGAACGCGGAACCCAGGCGCGGAGCCGTGGGGCGAACGCTGAACCCCTTCATCATCCGCCCGGCGAGGACCTCCCACCGGCGGACGAACCCGCGGTAGGCGTCGGCGTCCGCCCGCCCGCAGGCGGCGGCGATGCTCGCACAGGTCTCGTCGAGGTCGCGGTGGAAGACGAGGGGCGGGGCGTCGCTGCCCGGCGGGGCGGGGGCGAAACCCCAGGGGTCACAGTCCACGTACCTCAGCCCGTGGGCGGCCAGGTCCAGCTCCTCCGGGATGCCGGTGTGCCGGATCATCAGGTGGGCCGACGAGCCACGATCCGTGCGGTGCCCGGGGTAGCGCTCGACAGTGGAGGTGGCGCCGCCCAGGACGGTGTCCTTCTCCACCACGTGGACGTCGAGCCCTGCCCGCGCGAGATAGGCGGCGCAGACCAGGCCGTTGTGACCGGAACCGATCACCACGACGTCATGACTGTTGTTCACGCGGGCCTCCGTGTTGGGTGAGGGGGAGCGACCGCGAGAGTACGGCGAACGGCCTGGCGTCGCCTTCGAACCTGTAGGCCCTGAGCACATCCGAGAAGCCCATCGACCGGTACAACCGCCACGCTCCGTTGGCCTCGTCGGGGACCTCGGGGGTCGAGAGCAACACGGATCCCTCCGTGCGACCGGACAGGAACCTGCGGAGCAACTCAGTGCCTATGCCGTGCCCCTGGTAGCGGGGGGAGACGTGGAGCTCCGTCAATTCGACGTAGTCCGTCGGCAGGCGCTGATCCTGTTCTCGCAGCCCTCGCGCGACCTGCTCGTACCACCACTGGCCGGGTGAGCCCCGGTAGCCGTAACAGATGGCGACCAGGGGCCCACGGGCGTGACCGAGAAGGCGCCGACGCGGCGCCTCGAAGGCCGCGACCCCGGACCAGCCCTCCCGGTGGCTGTGCTCCATCCACGCGGGGGCGCGGGATCGGATCACCTGGGACGGGTACCCCATGGCGTCGACGTAGACACCGAGCGCCTCCGGCAGTCGGTCACGGAACTCCCCGGCGTCCAGGCTGGTGATCACGGTGTCCATCCACCCCATCTCATCACGTGCGCGCGTTCACGACCTCCAGTTGTGTCGTACCCCGCCGATACCGTGGGGTCCAGAAGGGGAGGTGCAGCGGAGATGGCGTCGAGAACCGCAGTTCGTGCGCCGGGCGGGGGTGGCCTCGGGTCCCTCGGTCGGGCAGGTCGTGCCGAGGTCCACCGGGGCCGGGCGCTGGCCGCGTCGTCACCCGCCGAGCGGTTTCTCGAGTCCTACCGGGCGGCGCGTTCGGCGGCGGCGGCGCTCCTGTCCCCGGGGCCGCGTCGCAGGGGCCCGTCCGATGTGTGGCACCGGCTCGCCGCAGAGGTTCCCGAGCTGGCGGAATGGGCCTCCGCCTTCGGCGGTTACTCGGCCCTCGCGGCCGCCGTGGAGGACGGGCTCCCCCGAACGGTCACACCCCGCATGGCGGATGACTTCCTCTGGGCTGTCGGTCGTTTCCTCGACCTGGTCGACGAGCGGCTGGGAGTACTGGGTCCGGCGGCGTGAGGTCGAGGACGCCCTGTGGACCGGGCTTCTGCCGCGTACTCGGAATCCCGGTGGTCACCACCGCGTCGCGCTCGTATGATGGAGTCAACCCTTGACCGGCTGATCCCCGTAGACGGTCGACGTCACACGGCCGAGCCGGCCGAGCTCGTAACCGCGAGCGTTCTAAGGAGGTCGAAGTGCCCCTGTCAGAGCACGAGCAGCGCATGCTCGACGAGATCGAGAATGCGCTCTACGCCGACGACCCCAAGTTCGCGTCGTCTGTTCGAAAGACCGGTGGGACCGGTGGCCGCCGTCCTGCCGGGCTGGTGGTGATCCTCGGTCTCGTAGGGGTCGCGCTCCTCGTGGGCGGGTTGGCACTCGACTTCAAACCGGGCGGGTTTCCCGTCCTCAGTCTCGTGGGTTTCCTCGTGATGTTCGCGGCGGGTGTGCTCGCCATGCGCGCGGTGCCGTCCAAGGCGTCGTCGTCGGCCGGTTCCGCGGGCGGAGCCCGGGTGCCGGGTACGGGTAAGGCGTCCACCAAGGGGGCCGAGGGCCAGAGCTACTCCTCTCGCATGGAGGATCGCTTCCGCCGTCGCTTCGAGCAGTAGCCAGAACGACTGATCACGTCCCGGGAGGGGCGAGCGCATCCGCGCTCGCCCCTCCCGCCTATTTCGGCGGCGAGCGTCTCGGCCGCGTGGGAACTCGGTGATGCCGGATCGCCCTGCGGCGGCGCGCCCCACCGTGCGCCCCCCGGCTCTCCACTTCGCCCCACCGGGGGCCCATCATTCGCCCCTAGGGTGTGAAATAGTCACAGGAACCACATCTGTTCGCCGACTGTGGCCGTCTCCGGCGTGACTCCCGGCGGGTTCTCCAGCTGGTCACGGGTCGACAGGGTGCTCTGAACTGCAGAGATGTAAGTCGGTGGGGAGAAGTGGGGCACAGGCCTTGTTTGTGGGGCGTTGTGGGGTACAGTGGGGGACGCGAGGAGCTCGAAGGGGCCTGAACCCAGGAGGTGGCGGGTGACCGACACCGATCCCACCGACTCCGAGCGTGAACGAGCCTTCGTCGGGTACGGGACGCACCGTCCCAAGCTCGACGACAAGGGGCGGCTGACGATCCCCGCCAGATTCAGGCCTGGCCTGGCCGACGGGGTGGTCGTGTGTGGGTGGTTCACCAACACGCTCTCGGTCTTCCCGGAACGCGAGTTCGACGCGTTGGTCAGAAAGGTCCGGCCGACCGCCAACCTCAGTGAGAGGCACATGGCGTTCTTCCGGCTCCTGGTGAGCGGCGCGGAGGTCCAACAACTCGATTCGCAGGGACGGGTCTCCATTCCGGCGAGTCAGCGGAACTACGCGGGCCTCGGCAAGGACTGCGTGGTCAACGGCCTCGGAGAGCGTCTCGAAGTCTGGGACGCCGAGGCCTGGGACCGCTACAGCGCGGAGAACCTCCCCGTGTTCTCCGAGATGGAGGGCACCTCGCTGGGGATCGAGTTCTGATCCCCGGGACGGACCAGCACGACGGAACGACAGCACGACAGCACGACTGCACGACGGACGGAGCCCCCCGGCCCCTGCCCGGCACCACCCTGACGTACTTCCCCAACGCCAGGTGGGTACCGGACGGGGACCAGGGGGCTCCACCACAACCGGAGCACCGATGACATCCGGACGCGAGGGAGGCGACATGGCGGAAGAGCCCGACTCCGACCGCGCGGCTGCCCGGTCCGGTCACATCCCCGTCTTCCTCGACCGCACCCTCGAACTCTTCCGGCCCGTCGTCGACTCCGCGGCCGCGGAAGGCCGTCGCCCGGTGATCGTGGACGGCACGCTGGGTCTGGGCGGTCACACCTCGCATCTCCTCGCCGAGTTCGACGACCTGAGGGTGGTCGGGGTCGACCGCGACCCCGAGGCCCTCGAGATCGCCACCCGCAGACTCACCGCCTACCGGGACCGGTTCACTCCCGTGCACGCCCGCTTCGACGACTTCGACCTGATCGTGGACAGCCTCCCCGAGGACGCGAGGGACGCGGCCGGCCCGGCGATCGACGGCGTCCTACTGGACTTCGGGGTCTCCTCGATGCAGCTCGACGTGGCCGAGCGCGGTTTCGCGTACTCGGTCGACTCCCCGCTGGACATGAGGATGGACCCCACCACCGGCCCGACCGCCGCCGACATCCTGGCGGACTACCCGCGTGACGACCTCGCCAGGATCTTCCGCGTCTACGGCGAGGAGCGGTTCGCGCGTCAGATCGCCTCCGCGATCGTGCGTCGCCGTGAGACAGATCCGGTCGCCTCCAGCGCCCAGCTCGTCGAGCTGCTCTACGACACCATCCCGCAGGGCGCCCGCCGCACCGGTGGGCATCCGGGCAAACGTGTCTTCCAGGCGCTGCGCATCGAGGTCAACGCCGAGCTCGAGGCCGTGGAGAACGCGGTCCCCGGGTACCTCGACCTGCTGAGGGGTGACGGGCGGGCGGTGTTCATGGCGTACCACTCGGTCGAGGACAAGATCGTCAAGCGGGAACTGACCACCCGGACCGCCTCGCGCACCCCGGCGGGTCTGCCGGTGGAACTGCCCGGACACGGTCCCGAGTTCGAGGCCGTGACCCGCGGTGCGGAGAAGGCCTCACAGTCCGAGATCGATCACAACCCGCGCTCGGCCTCGGTCCGGGTGCGCTGCGTCCGGCGTATCGACGGGAGAACCCCATGACGAGCACGATCGACACGTCGGATCCCGCCGACGACCTCGACACCCGGCGCGGCACCACCACCGAGGGCGCCGAGCCGGTCAGAGGCGTCGGGGCCGTGGGACTGCGCCGGAAGCCGGTCACCCGCTCTGTCCGGGGCCGCCGGACGGTGGTCGTCCCCGCGGAACGGCTGAGTCCCGCCGACCTCGCGGGGAGGATCCCCTTCGTCGTCGTCATGCTCCTCCTCATCGGTACCGGCGTCGGCGGCACGCTCCTGCTGTCCGCGCAGACCACCCAGGACACCTACAACCTCAAGAACGCGCGTGACGCCAACGTCCAGCTCGTCGAACGCATGGAGGCACTCCAGGCGTCCAACGAGCGAGCCCGGTCGGCGGAGGTCCTGGCCCAGCGCGCCGAGAAGCTCGGGATGGTCGGGGTCGCCAGCGCGCCGATCCTCACCAGGGGTTCGGACGGCGTGATCGAGGTGGTCGGCGAGCCCGAGGCGAAGCTCGGCGCGCCGGTCAAGCCGCT
>NZ_JAALED010000383.1:0-2830 GCF_014145155.1 Dietzia sp. B19
GGCCCCGCCGGCGTCCTCGTCGATGAGCAGGGCCGCGGCGCCGGTCTCGGCGACCCTGCCCCACACGGTGGTGCCGGGGCCGGTGTCGCCCGCGCTCCAGGCGCGGATGACCGACGGCAGGTCGGACCGTGTCAGCAGCGAGTCGATGCTCGCCGCGAAGTCGGTGATCTCGGGGTCGAGTGCGAATCTCATGGTGCTCCGTGTCCCGTCAGCCGCGCGGAAGGCCGAGGAGGCGCTCGGCGATGATGTTCTTCTGTACCTCGTTGGTGCCGGCGTAGATCGGCCCGGCGAGGGCGAACAGGTATCCGTCCATCCACTGCTCCCCGGCGAACTCTCCGGCCGTGCCGAGCAGGTCGAGGGCGGTCTCGTGGGTGGCGATGTCCCAGTCCGACCAGAAGACCTTGTTGATCGAGGACTCGAAGCCCAGGTTGGCGCCGCCGGTGAGCGTGGTGACCGTCTTCCAGGTGCTCAGCTCGTAGGCGCGCGAGCCGATCCACGCGTCCACCACCTTGTCGGCCAGGGCGCCCCGGCTGCGCTGGTCCAGGTCCGCCCGGCGGGAACCCCACAGCTCGAGCAGTCGGTCGGTGGTGGCGAGGAACCGCCCCGGCGAGCGCAGGGAGAGCCCGCGCTCGTTGTTGGCGGTGGACATCGCCACCTTCCAGCCCTGGTTGACCTCGCCGATCACGCCGGACTCGGCGGGATCCGCCGGGTCGTCGGGCACGAAGACGTCCTCGAGGAACAGCTCCGCGAAACCGGGCAGGCCGTCGAGCTGGTCGATCGGGCGCACGGTGACGCCCTCGGCCCGCAGGTCGAACATGAAGTAGGTCAGGCCCTTGTGGCGGGGCTCGTCCGGGTCGGTGCGGAACAGCCCGAAACCCTTGTCGGCGAACGAGGCGCGGGTGGACCACACCTTCTGGCCGCTGAGCAGCCAGCCGCCGTCCACACGCGTAGCCGTCGAGCGCAGCGACGCCAGGTCGGACCCCGCCTCCGGCTCGGACCAGGCCTGCGCCCAGATGTCGTCGGCGCGGGCCATGCGCGGCATGATGTGCGCCAACTGCTCGGGGGTCGCGTGATCGAACAGGGTCGGTGCGAGCAGGAAGATGCCGTTCTGGCTCACCCGCAGGGGTGCGCCCGCGCGGAAGTACTCCTCCTCGAAGACCACCCAGTTGACCAGTCCGCAGTCGCGGCCGCCGAACTCCTCGGGCCACGACACGACCGACATGCGGGCGTCGGCCATCTTTCGCTCCCACTCGCGGTGGGCCTCGAAGCCCTCGCGGGTGTCCATGTGTGGGAGCGGCTCGGACGGCACGTTCGCGGCGAGCCAGTCGCGCACCTCGAGGCGGAACTCCCGTGTCGAGGCGTCCAGATCCAGATCCACGGCGTCAGCCCTTCTGCTCGCCGGTCGGGGCGGGGCCGCCGGTCGAGCCCGTGTTGGCGCTGTCGCGCATCGAGCGCGCGTCCATCCCGCCGAGGGAGGCGGAGAACGAGTCGGTGTCGTCGGGCTCCGCGTTGGCCGAGTGGGCGAACATGTGCCAGCCGAACGCCGTGTCCAGCGAGGTCTGCAGGCCCATCTGGTCCTCGTTCGAATTGATGACCTTCTTGGCCAGGGTCAGGCCGAAGGCGGGCATCGCGGCGATCTCACCGGCGATCTCGTCGACCTTCGCCTGCAGCTCCTCGCGCGGCACGACGTGGTTGAGCATGCCCCAGTCCAGCGCCTCGGCCGCACCGAATCTGCGACCGGTGTAGAGGATCTCCTTGGCACGGCGGGGGCCCAGGACGAAGGCGTGGGCGAAGTACTCGACACCGGGGATCCCCATCTTGACCACCGGGTCGGAGAAGAACGCGTCGTCGGAGGCCACGATGAAGTCGCAGATCCACGCCAGCATCAGGCCGCCGGCGATGCACGCGCCGTGCACCTGGGCGATCATCGGCTTGGGGATCTCGCGCCAGCGGCGACACATCTGGACGTAGACCTCGGTCTCGCGGGCCAGCCGCCGGTCGCCGCCGCCGCGGGTGGTGTGGTCCCACCAGATCGAGGCGCGGTTGGGGTACTCCACGTGGTGGTCGCGCTCGGTGGTGCCGATGTCGTGGCCGGCCGAGAAGTGCTTGCCGTTGGCCCGCAGGACGATCACCTTGACCGTGTCGTCCTCCACGGCCCTGATGAAGGCGTTGTCCAGCGAGTACGTCATCACCGAGTTCTGCGCGTTGCGGAAGTCCGGTCGGTTGAGGGTGACGTACGCGGTGCCGTCGGTGACCTCGTAGGCGACGGGCTGGGTGTCCGGCCCGAGGTCGTCGACCCCGAGGACCGGGGGGATCGGTGCGTCGGTCATGAGCTGGGGATCTCCTTACCTAGCAAGTGCTTGGTTGGTACTGTACCGGACCCGCTCGCCGGATCGGATTCATACGCCGTCACCACCGTCGTCCAGACGCCGTCGCCTCCGCCGTTCAGACGCCGTAACCACCGTCGACGTCGAGTTTCTGGCCGGAGATGAAGCCCGCCCGGTCGGAGGCGAGGAACGCCACGGCCTCGGCGACGTCCACCGCGGTCCCGAACCGTCGCAGCGGGATGTTGCGGCGGGTGACCTCGAGTGCGCGGTCGTCGAGGTCGCCGGAGGAGATGAGCCTCTCGGCCATCCCGTCGGTGAGCATCCCCGGGCCCACGCAGTTCACACGGACCCCGAACCGGCCCTCCTCCGCCGCCAGGCCCCGCACCAGCTGCTCGACCGCGCCCTTGGGGACCGCGGACAGGCCGTCCCGGACCGGGTAGCGGGTGGTGGCGGCGGTGGTGACGACGACGACGGTGCCGCCCACCGCGCGCACATGCGGCAGC
>NZ_JAALED010000384.1:0-4582 GCF_014145155.1 Dietzia sp. B19
CCATGGCGTCCTCCGACGTCATGACGGTGATCATCTCCGTGTCACTGACCTTCCAGCGGTCGTCCTCCGCCGGGCGGGTCCCGTCGCTGATGCCCAGCGCGACGCGCTTGCTGGCCTGGACGGCCAACGGGGCGTTGGCGGCGATCACGCCGGCCAGCTCGAGCGCCGCGTCGAGCAGGTCCCCGGCCGGGACGACCCGGTTGATCAGATGCAGGTCCAGTGCACGCTCGGCCGTGACCGGCTCGCCGGTGAGGATCATCTCCATGGCCACCCGGTGGGGCAGCTGGGCCGGCAGCCGGAACGCACCGCCCGCCGCCGCGATGAGGCCCCGCCTGACCTCCGGCAGTCCGAAGATCGCGTGATCGGCGGCCACCACGAGATCGCACGCCAGCGCGATCTCGCAGCCCCCGCCCAGCGCGGTGCCGTTGACCGCGGCGATCACCGGCACGGAGACGTGATGCTGCATCATGCCCGCGAAACCCCACTGGCGGTTCTCCGCCGGGAAGATGTCCTCTCCCCGGGAGATCGCCTTGAGGTCCGCCCCCGCGCAGAACGACTGCTCCCCCGACCCGGTGAGGACGACCACCCGGATCTCCGGGTCCGTGTCCGCCTCGTGCAGGGCCCGCCCGAGCAGCGTGCTCACCTCGCCGTTGACGGCGTTGCGGGCCTCGGGGCGGTCGAGGGTGACGAGCAGGATGTGATCGCGGCGCTCGGTGCGGACGGCTGGACGGGTCTCGGATGAGGTCATGCCCCCAGTCTCGCCCGGCACGTCGGCACACGCGGGCGAAACGCCCACCTCCCCCGGGCCGGTGCCATGCGCGAGACTCTCCACCGGGGCCATACAGCGGGGGAGAGGCGCTCACCCCTGCTGGGCAATCGCACACTCCTCGGATATATTTGATTTCGATTCTCGGCCGAGGCCCCTCGGTCGTTCGTGATCCCCGGAGATGAGGTGGCGGATATGGCCGCAACACGACTCGCTCAGCGTCCGCAGCTCTCCGAGGAGGTCGCGGACCACGTCCGGACCCGGATCATGAGCGGCGAGGTGCGCCCCGGGGACTTCATCCGTCTGGACGAGACCGCGGCCGCTCTCGGGGTGAGCGTGACCCCGGTGCGCGAGGCCCTGCTGACCCTGCGCGGGGAGGGGCTGGTCGATCTGGTCCCACGACGCGGTTACCTGGTCTCGCCGATGAGCAGGCAGGACGTCGAGGACATCTTCTGGCTGCAGGCCCGGCTGTCCAAGCGGATCGTCGACCGTGCCATCACCCGGTTCGACGAGGCGGCCCTCGAGAACCACGCCCGCCTGGTGGAGGACTTCGAGACGGCGGCCGTGACGGGCGATCCGGACCGTGTGGTGAGCGCGCAGTACGCCATCCACCGCTCGATCAACCGGGCGTCCCGGTCGGACAAGCTGTCCCGCTTCCTCAACAACGCCGCGCGCTACATGCCCTACCGGCTCTACGCCGAGGATCCGGACTGGCGGTCCACCGCGCTCGAGGACAACAGGCGGATGCTCGAGGCGCTGCGCACCGGCGACGTGGAGACGGCCCACGCCGTGGTCGACCGGGAGTTCACCAACGGCGCCGACCTGCTCATCGCGCACCTCCAGCGCGCCGGCGTGTGGGACGAGGACCGCGACGAGGACCGGGGCGCGACGCTGGTCGCGCAGGCCTGACCACCCGGCACTCGTCGCGCGGGTCCGACCCGCGACCACCGGAGGCCGGGGCGACACCGCCCCGGCCTCCGCCGTCTCATCTCCGACGTGAGCCCCGGGACGTCACATCAGCGGCCGTCCGGTTCGCAGGCGCCACTTCAGGTCCAGCAGCAGCACCCGGTAGGTGAGGGTCCGGACCGGGTACGGGAGCATCCGGTTGGCCGCCGCGGTGAGCGCCAGGAACCGCTCGAAGCGCCGCTGGTCCCGCGGGTCCCACGCCAGCCCCAGCGCGTCGCGGAACTCGCGGTGCAGGAACCCGGTCGTCACCCACTTGTTCAGGCGCCCGAACAGGACCGTCGTGGGCTGCGGCAGCATCCGGAGCTCCGTCAGACCCACCAGGTGGTCGCGTACCGAGTCGTCGAATCGGATCCGGGACTTGCCCTCGTGCCAGTAGTCGTCGAACTCCGCCCGCGTCGCCGGCCACTGGTCGGCGCGCACCTGGAGCGTCGTCCCCAGAGACGGGGCGGAGCGGTAGAAGGCCTCGCGGTCGGACTCGGTCATGGGTCCGTGCAGCCACTCGAAGACGTCCTCGAATCCCACGTACAGACAGGCGGCCACCCACATCTGGAGCTTCGGGTCCACCGCGCTGTACTTGACCGGACTGTCGGGTGTGGAGTGCACCCGACGGTGGATGCGGGTGACCTCCTCGCGGTAGACCCGCTTGTCGTCGTCGCTCCCCAGCGTGGCCACCGCCAGGTACTGGAAGGTCGTCCGGGCCCGCTTCAACGGCCTCTTGTAGACGTTGCCGGTGTCCACCCGGCTCTCGCGTACCCCCCAGCCCACCTCGGGCCAGGACAACTGCATGATGACGTTGGCGACCCCGCCGGCCGCACCGATCGAGTCGAGGGCGTCGGGGAGGACGGGCGGTCGACGGCGTGGGGTGGGCGGGGCGGGATTGCGGTGCAGTTCGGTGATCACGTGGCGGTTCTCCTCGGGTATCGGTGTCGTTCGGTCGGCGGTGACGGATCAGGCCGGTTCGGCGGTGACGGATCAGGCCAGTTCGGCGGAGTCGAGCAGCCAGCGGTTCCCGTCGCGGACCAGGGTCACGACCATGCGGCTCGCGTCGACCCGGCCCTCGGGCACGGTGACGTTGGTGATCTCCTGATCCAGGAAGACCAGCACCACGGCGCTGCCGGTGTCCACGCTCTGAACCCCCGCGTGGGTCACGGTTCCGGTCGAGGTGCCCTGTCCGTTGGTGAGCAACTCGCGCAGCCCCTCGGAGACCTCGCGATAGCGGTCGGCGAACTCCGGAGTGGCGTCCGCCACGACCGCCTCGATGTTGGCGTCCACGTCGCCGTGGTCGTAGGACGCGAGTTGGACGACCAGGCGGGTGGCGTCCTCGACCGCGCTGCGTCGGAGTTCGTCCTCCCGGTGGTCCGACCACACGAGGTAGCCCAACCAGGCACACGCGGCCACCAGTGCCACCACGACCACAGCGCTCACGATGCGAGCGGAGTTCCTCCGCGGGGGGGTCGTGCCCTCCACGGGATCATCGTCCACCGTGGAGGTGTCCGCCCGGGCCTTGTCCTCCGGGACGTTGTCCGCCCGGGCCCTATCCTCCGGGACGTTGTTCTCCCGGGCCCTGCCCTCCGGGACGTTGTCCTCCCTGGGTGCCTCAGCCGCCATGACGCAGTCCTTCCATCATCGTCGCCCAGTACGCGGCGATCTCCTTGCCGGTCGGGACGAGCACGGGGTCGACGGCCATGTCCGGGCCGATCCTGGTTCCGGGTTCGGTCGCCCCCGCCAGTCCCTCGTCGTTCGGTCGGGGAGCCGCCCGCGATCCCCGCTGCTCCAGGTCCTCGCCCGGCGGGCAGTACAACCGCAGATTCGGCTCACGCGGGGAGTGGTCGACGACGTCGCGGGGCTCGTACGGGTAGACGCACACCGGCCCCTGGGTGGCGACCAGTTGGAAGTCCGCGCGACCGTCACGCACGGTCCCCGCCAGGGCCCGCAGTCCCCGCTCGCCCTGCGTGAGGCCGGCCTCCCAGGCGGGTCCCCGATCGCGGAACACGGGTGTGACGACGAGGGTGTTGGCGAGCAGGCCGGCCGCGTCCTCCCGGTTGGCATCGAGGAGCACCTGGGCCCGGAGCATCGCCTCGGGTGATCGGTCGAGCAGGTACACGAGCGTGTCCTCCCGGCGGGCCAGCTGCTCGGCGACGTCGCGGGCCACCGAGGCCGACCCGCTGAGCGGATCCGCGCGCGCCGCCAGCGCGCGCACGGTCACGAGCCGGTCGCCGACGAGCCCGCGGAACGTGGGAGCCTGCTCGGTCAACACAGCCGTGAGCAGTGCGGTGTCCTCGAGGATCGCGCCAAGCCGCGGGCCGTTGCCCTCGAGAGCGGTGGCCACGCTGTCCCCGAACGAGGCCAGGGACTCCGGGTCCAGCGCCCGCAGCGAGGTGTCGATGTCGGCGATGAGGTGCTCGATCGACGCGGGTTGCTCGTCCTCGGGGACCAGCAACTCACCACCTTCTCCCAGGTAGGGACCGGCTCCGCTCGTCTGCCGGACGTCGAGCCGGTTGTCCCCCAGGGCCGTGCTGGTCACCACCCGGGCGTGTGCGCTGACGGGGATCCGGGTGCCGTCGACGATCCTCAGGTGGAGCCGGACCCCGCCGACCCCGTCGAGAACGGCGTCCTGGACCTCCCCCACGTCCACGCCGCGGTAGGTCACGCGCACCCCGGGTCCGACGCCCCGCGCGTCCTCGACGTGGGCCACCACCCGGAAACCACTCGCCACGTCGGCGTCCTCCCCGATGTACCGGATGCCGTAGCCGATGGCGACCACCGAGATGAACGCGAACAGCAGCGCCTGCGTGACGATGTGGCGGTTCACGGCGCACCCCTATCCGCCGGACTGGTGTGAGACAGCCG
>NZ_JAALED010000384.1:4592-12642 GCF_014145155.1 Dietzia sp. B19
AGCATCGTCACAAGGCAAGCGTTCTTCGCCGGATGTGGGGCGACGAAGGGCTCTATCTTGGTCGTAGTGGCGAGAAGCTGTACTCAATACGCGGCCCGAACAGCAAAGCCGTGAAATTTTCGAAGATCCTCTGCCGCAAGTGCAATAACGAGCGAAGCCAACCATTTGACGAGGCTTACGACGTGTACGTCAATTTTGTTCAGTCGAATGCAGACGAACTTTCCCGGGCTCAGTCGTTGGATTGGCGACAGGTCTACGGCGGGTCATGGCAAGAGTCGGCTCGGTTCCTCGGGAGCTACGCAGTGAAAAACTTCGGCTGTTGGATGGCAGAGGCTGGGTTTGCGCCGCCTCCGGAGTTTGCAGCCTTCTTAGACGGTGACGACCTGGTGGATACCCGGCTGATGCTTGCTCGCCAAGAGTCTGCTTCGTTGGCGTACCGCGCGATGGCACTCGACGGTGGCACTCGTTTCGATCGAGGAATCGGAGTGCTCGCTTCTCACGTTTGGATTGATAACGGACGCACGAATTTGATTGGTTACGAGTCCTACTCCTACGTCGCCGATATCTGCATGCGCGTCAACTGGGCAGCACATGCAGGACTGGGAGAAGTGTTCTGGCAGTCCCCGATTACACCGCTGGAGATAATGCCCGCTTCGGGCGGTCAGCGAGTGCTCGCAGCGAAGATTGGCGCGCGGGCCTTGGGGAGGCGCGCGTCTCGTCTACTCGGTCGAGGACCAAAACGCGAGTGATACTGGTAGGTAAGACGATCTGGGCCTCGGTGACGCCGAGGGCGGAGGCGAGATGCCGAAGGCTGGCCACCAGCGCCCGAGAGATGCCCCGACTCACTCACCAGCTCCGAACGCTTGAGTGACGCTTTCACTAACGCGGTCTTCTCGCGCCGATAATGTCATATTCCGTCATGCTTGCTGGTCAGTGGGCGACCGATTGCCGCTGACAGCGCGGACTGCGTGTGCGGTCATTTTCGGTGTGACGTCCGAGGAAGGTTCGCTCCCCTCGACGCCGTGGTCAGTCGAGAGTCCGGTCAAGCCCCGTGTGGTGGTGTAACTCGTTTCTGATCCTTCGCTTGCGGTCAGGCGGGGAGTTGCATCAGGTCATCGGTGCTTGACCTCCGCCGGACTGGTGTGAGACAGCCGAAGCGGTGACAGTCCTCGTGGCCTACTGCCGCTGAATCCGAGCTACTCGCGGGCAGCGGTATGCGACTGAGTCGAAATGACGTGGGCGACGGGCCAAGTCTTGCTGAGGTCAGTCAGGACGAGGTCGGCTCGGAAGCCTTCGGTCAGCGCGCCACGGTCGCAGAGACCGACACAGGCGGCCGGGCCTGAGGTGATCAGTCGAACGGCGTGTGGGAGTGAGAGGACGCCGTCGCGCACAAGTCGCACTGCGGCTGGGAGCATAGAGGAGGGAAGGTAGTCACTGGCCAGGGAGTCGGCCACACCGGCGACGACGAGCTCGGCTGCCGAGACGTTCCCGGTGTGGGAGCCGCCACGGACGACGTTCGGGGCGCCAGCAACGACGAGCATGCCTCGGTCGCGGGCGGCACGGGCGGCGTCCAGGGTCGTTGGGAACTCCGCCACGGTGCAGCCGCGGTCGGCGGCAGCCGCGACGTCTTCCGGGGTGGCCAGGTCGTGGCCGAAGAGCCGGATGTGTCCGGCTCGGGCCAGGTCGCCCAGCCACGTGAGGGCGCGGTCTCGCACGGTGAGACGTTCGGCGCGGGTGCGACGCCACCGATCGACGTGGTCGACCGCAGCGGCCTCGGTCATACCCTCGTTGGTGATCAGCCACCGCTGCATGGTCGTGGGGTCGGCGAACTGCCCCTGCCCCGGTGTGTGGTCCTCGTGCGAGACGATCGGCACCCGTGCGCGTTGGGAATCATCCGGTGTGGTGATGCTCCGAAGCCTTTCAGAATCCGCGGAGTCGTCGAGTGCGGCCAGCTCCGTTGCGAGCAGCGTCCGGCCGTACTCGCAGCGGGCGTCCAACCGGTGCAAGACCTGGTGGTCGACCTGGGTGTCGTCGGCATGACGCAGCGAATCGGACAATTCTGCGGCAGCGGGGGAACCGATCGTCGTTCCCACGATGGAGTGCTCCTGGAATGCAAGGCCGTGGAAGGCGGTCGTGATTCCTGCCGCGCGTAGACGGCCGCCCGCCGACGTCAGTGCGAAGGCAGGGTCTAGGACGACGCCCGGTCGCGGCCGGGTCTCCCGCGCGAGGATGTCGGTGTGGACGTCGACCAGGCCCGGCAGCAAGTGGGCGCCGTGGGCGTCCAGGGTGCAGCCGGCACCCGGCGGGTGTGGGCCCACCTCGGCGATCCGACCCTCGCGCACCACCACTCTTGCGTTGTCCTCCACCCGATCGGGTAGCACCGCTGTGACGTGGCCGATCACGAAATCTGTCGGCGTCCAGCACGAGTTTCCGAAGGTCATGACGACACATTCTGACAGGGCCCTATGGCCGTCGCATGAACGCGGAAGTCATCGGTCGTTCACCGGCATCGGATGGTCGGACGGGGTTCACTCACCGTTCTCTCAACCCTGATCGCCCGTTCATAAGTCCTCTATAGGTTTCGGGGTGTTCGACCAAGTCCTACAGAGGGGTTTCCATGATCGATCTCGTCGAGGTGAGCAAGACCTACAAGGGGGGCGTGCAGGCGCTGCGCCGAACCGACCTGACGATCGAGGCCGGGCAGGTGACCGTGCTGCTCGGTCCTTCGGGAGCCGGCAAGTCGACGCTGCTGCGGTGCATAAATTTGCTCGTGCAGCCCACCACCGGGACTGTGCGTGCCGCCGGTCTCCCGGCACTGGACTCGCGCCGTGCATTACGACGGCATCGCCGGCGCACTGGCATGGTTTTCCAGCACCACCAGTTGGTCCCGCGGTACACCGCGCTGCGCAACGTGCTGCTCGGCCGAGTCGGCTACCACAGTTTCTGGCACGGTCTCCTGCCCGCTGGTCGCGCCGACGAGCGCATCGCCCTCGAGGCGCTCGACCAGGTGGGTCTGCTCGACAACGCGCTCACCCGGGTCGACAATCTCAGCGGCGGCATGCAGCAGCGCGTCGGCATCGCCCGCGCACTCGCCCAACAGCCGCAGCTGATCCTCGCCGACGAGCCGGTTGCCAGCCTCGACCCGGCCACCGCAGTCCGGGTGATGGCGCTGTTGCGCCGTGTCTGTCACGACAACGGCATCACACTCGTCGCCAGCCTCCACCAAGTCGACCTGGCCCTTGAGCACGCCGACCGCATCGTCGGCCTCGCACACGGCGAGATCGTGCATGACAGCCCCGCGTCCGATGTCACCGATGACGCCATCCAACTCATCTACGAAGGCGTCACTGAGGAATCCGACGGCGACACCGTCGCCAGTACTGTCACCGGCCACCTCACTGCTGGTGTCCGCTGACCGGACGCTGTTCGCATCACCCGAATCACATTCACCAGATCCTGGAGTTCTTCACAATGATTAGACCAGCCCGTTCCACAGTTGCCGCACTGGCGGCGCTGATCTCTTTCGCGCTTGTTCTCACCGGCTGCGGCTCCGGTTCCACCTCCGAGCCTGCCGCCGGCGAGGTGCCTGAGACCCTCCGCGTGGCCCTGCTGCCCGACGAGAACGCGTCTCAAGTGATCCAGGACAACGAACCGCTCAAGGAATACCTACAGGACGAGTTGGGCGTCGAGGTCGAACTCATCGTCACCACCGACTACTCCTCGATGATCGAGGCGATGACCCGCGGCCGGTTGGACCTGGCCTACTTCGGGCCATTGTCCTACGTGCTCGCCCAGGAGAAGGCCGACATCGAGCCCTTCGCCGCGCTGCAGGAGGAAGAAGGCGCGGCCCCTACTTACCAAGGGGTGTTTCTCGCTAATGCCGACTCCGGCATCACCACACTCGGCGACGTCGCTGGCAAGACCGTCGCGTGGGGAGACCCGGCCAGCACCTCCAGCCACCTGATACCCAAGGCCATGCTCGCCGAGGAAGCGGGCCTGCGCGTCGACGACGGCGATTACGAAGAACAGCACGTCGGCGCCCACGACGCGGTGGCGCTGGCAGTGCAGAACGGCAACGCCGACGCGGGCGGAATGAGCCTGCCCATCTACGAGCGCATGGTCCGAGACGGGACCATCGACCCTGAGGTGGTCGTGACCGTCCAGGAGTCCGAGCCCTACTACAACTACCCGTGGACTATGCAGACGAACCTGCCCGAGGACTTCAAGGCAAAAGTGCGGGCGGCGTTTTTAGAACTCGACGACGATGCCGTGCTCGAGCCGTTCAACGCCGCCGGTTTCGGACCGGTGACCGATCAAGACTACGACGCGGTGCGCGACCTTGCGCCCCTGCTGGACATCGACCTGGCGGACTACCAGTGACCGCCGACACTTTGCCGGACCCCGTCGAGGAACGGCGGGAAGAACAGTACCGGGACATCTCCCGTCGGGTGTGGATTGGCTGGGGGCGCAACAGCGCCGCCATGGGCGTCGTCGGCGTCCTGGTGCTGGTGTGCGTCTGGGCGGTGGGACTACTCGACGGCGAACGGATGATCACCGGACTGGCCGACATCGCCGACCTCCTGGGCGACATGTGGCCCCCGGACTTCACCAACATCAACCGGTGGTGGGGCCCACTGTGGGATTCGATGTCGATGAGTATCGCGGCCACCGCACTGGCGGTCCTGCTGTCGGTCCCACTCGCGCTGCTCGGGGCCCGTAACACCTCCCCGCACCCCACCGTCTACGCGGTCGCGCGCCTGGTCCTCAACACCCTGCGATCGGTGCCCGAGCTGATCATGGCGATCGTGTTCGTCGCCGCCGTCGGCTTCGGCGCCCTTCCCGGCGCCCTGGCACTGGGTATCCACTCCGCCGGCATGGTCGGAAAGTTCTTCGCCGACTCCATCGAACGCGCCGATCAAGCATCCGTCGAGGTCGCCCGCGCCGCCGGAGCCACCCGGGCACAAGTGATCCTGCACGGCATCCTGCCGCAGGTGCTGCCCCAAATGGCCGACGTCACCGTCTACCGGTGGGAGCTCAACTTCCGCGCCTCGGTAGTCGTCGGCGTCGTCGGCGCCGGCGGCATCGGATTCGAGCTGATCGCCGCCCTCCGCACCCTCCAGTACCAGGAAGTCTCCGCAATCCTGCTCGTCATCCTCGCCACCGTCACCGTGGTCGACGCCCTCGGCGGAGCATTACGAAGAAGGTTCCAATGACAAACGCGTCCGCGCGCCCGGTGGTCGTCCTCACCCACCGGGTGCACCCCCAAATCCTCGACATGCTCGGCCGCGAGTGCGACGTGGTATCGAACCAGCAAGACGACAGCCTCCCGGCATCCGAACTGAAACGCCGAGTAGCACACGCCGACGGGCTGATGGCGTTCATGCCCGACCAGATCACCGCGCAGTTTCTCGACGGTTGCCCGCGACTGCAGGTGGTCGCCGGCGCACTCAAGGGCTACGACAACATCGACGTCAGCGCCTGCACCGAGCGCGGCATCTGGCTCACCCGAGTCGAGGACTTACTCACCGAACCCACCGCCGAATTGGCAGTCGGGCTGCTGATCGGCCTCGCTCGACACGTCGCGACCGGTGACCGCACCGTGCGAGCCGGTTTCCGCGGCTGGCGGCCGGTGCTCTACGGACGCACACTCGTCGGCTCCACGATCGGCATCGTGGGCGCCGGCGTACTCGGCCGGGCCGTGGCGCAAATGCTCTCCGGATTCAATCCCCGACTTCTCTACCACGACCCCGATCCGGTGCCGTCCGCAACCGCGGCGTCGATCGGTATGGAACGGGTGGAACTCGCCGAGCTTCTGCAGCACAGCGACTCCGTGGTGGTCTGCGCCCCCCTGACGGCGGACACACTGCACCTGCTCGACCACCAGGCGATGACATCGATGCGACCCGGAGCGCTACTGGTAAACGTCGGACGAGGCTCAGTAGTACACGAAGACGCAGTGGCCCAGCTCCTGCGCAGCGGACACCTCGGCGGATATGCCGCAGACGTGTTCGAATTCGAGGACCTCTCCCGACCCGACCGCCCCAGCGGCCTGCACCCGGACCTGATGGAACTGACGAGCCATACCCTCTTCACCCCGCACCTCGGATCTGCGGTCGCGACGGCACGCTTGGCGATCGAGGAACACGCGGCGAGATCCATCCTGCAATCACTCGCGGGAAAAGTGCCCGACGGAGCCGTCAACGACCCGCGGAAACCGTCGACCTCCTCCGTTCCCGCAGTATGATCACGCCCATCAGCGACGCCGCACCCACCAAAACCAGTCCTCGGGTACCGGTGTACCTCGCCGCCGCCGACGCACTCGCCGAGCAGATCGCCGACCAGCCCGTCGGCACCCGGCTCCCCTCAGAAGACGAACTAGCCCGCACCCTGGGGGTCAGCCGGCTCACCGCCCGAGCCGTGCTGACCGAGCTGGAGAGGCGCTATCTCGTGCGCCGTCGGCAGGGCAGCGGCACCTTCATGTCCCGACGCATCGACTACACCATCAGTCGACACATCCCACCGTCCTGGAGCGCAAGCGTCCGCAAAGCCGGATTCACCCCAGACGTTCGCACCACCGGATGGCGACTCGAGACCCCACCCACCGAGGTCCGTGACCGCATGAAAGTGGGAGCACGCAGACAACTGCTCGCACTCTCCCGTAACCGATACATCAACCACGAGCTCGTCGGCTACGCAGACACCTACCTCGACCCCCAACTCGTCCCCGACCTACCCCAGATCCTCGACCCTGCCGGCTCATTGCACGACACCCTGGCCAGCCACTACAAACTGGAACCCGAGCGCGGATGGTTCGGCGTCGCCATCGACCCGGCGCCACCCCACGTCGCCGAGCACCTCGAACTGAGCGGCCGCCCACCGGTCATCTCTATCCGGTCCCGCACCGATGCCGCCGCACGCAACCACCACCCCGTGGAACTCACGATCTCCTGGCTTCGAGCCGACGTATTCCGAGTCGAGGTCGACTTCGACACCACCTAATCAGGACGACAAACCCATCGCCCGCCCCGAATAGCCGCCAGGTCCTCAGCGCGGAGCAGGACGACCTCACCGTCGCGCCACACCCGCGGAATTATCGCA
Organism: Dietzia sp. B19; assembly: GCF_014145155.1. Lineage (NCBI taxonomy): Bacteria > Bacillati > Actinomycetota > Actinomycetes > Mycobacteriales > Dietziaceae > Dietzia > Dietzia sp. B19. Next base: position 11,691 of record NZ_JAALED010000384.1, read on the forward strand.
GGTAAACGGCAGTAACCGCAGCTACTGATACTTCCGTCATGTTAACGCCGATAATGTGGATTCCGTCAAGTCTGCGAATCAGGAGAGATGAGTAGATCCCACTGCCCGCGGCATCTAAGGGCCGCTAGACCGCGAGTTGTACAAGATGTACTATTGACGTCATGGTTACCACGACGCTCAGTAACTTCCGCGCCCATCAGAGCAAGGTGCTCGACGCCGCGCAGCGGGCGCCTGTGGAGATCCTCAGCCGTGGCAGCCGTCGCCGGGCCGTTGTCGTCTCGCCGGAGTTCTTCGACCGGGCACTGCAGGCCCTGGAGGATCAGGCCGACGTTCAGGGCGCGGCCGACGCTCGCCGTGAGGACGGCAGCATCTCCCACGAGGAGCTCATGGCGGAACTGGGCCTGTAAGCCTGCGCGCCCCACTCACTGATGCCCTATTCGATCACCTATAAGCCCTCGGCCGCCAAAGCCCTCCGCAAAGTTCATCCCACCGAGCAAAAGCGAATCGTCCGCGCCATCGAAGCCCTCGCGGTGACACCGCGACCGCCTGGCGCGATTCAGCTCGCCGGAGGCGACGGCGAACTCCGAATCCGCGTGGGCGACTACCGCATCATCTACGACATCGAAGACGGCGCCCTCGTCGTACTTGTGCTGCGCATCGGCCACCGCGGCGACGTCTACAAGTGACTCCGTCCCACGCCAAGTCGCCACCGGGCGTTCGAGGAGACACCACTCGCCGACGCCGATAGGACGCGTTTCGACAATCCGCAGCCGGCACGGCTCGCGATGACAGGATCCAACGCCTAAGCAGACAAGCCGAAGCTGCTAGAACTGCTCGTTACCCAGAGTCTCGACGCAATGCGAACTTGGAAAGTTTGCAGTTCAGACGATGGTTTCCAACTCCCCCTCATCACAGGGCGGGCTCGTTGTTTGGGACGCCCTTCGGAAAGCGC
>NZ_JAALED010000039.1:0-9870 GCF_014145155.1 Dietzia sp. B19
GCGCGCGGCGCGCGGGTACGGGCCGGAGCGGTTCGCCGCCCACTCGGTGGCCCTGGGTGCGCAACCGGACCGCAGTACCTTCCCCGCGCAGGCGCCCTGCCCGGTCCTCATCGTGGGGGCATCACACGACCAGGTGGTGCCCACCGAGGACCAGCGCAGGTGGGCCCAGGCAAACGGTGCCGGGGGCGGTGGTGCGGGCGCCAGCAGCAAGGGCGCCCGGGCGGTGGCCTACGTGGAGATCCCGGAGACCGGGCACATGCTGCCGGTCGAGACGCCTGAGGAGTTGGCCACCGCGATCAGCGACTGGTGGCGCCGCACCGAGGCCTGATGCGGGACATTCTCGGGTCGCCGAGCGCAGCATCGTGCCGACACTGCTCCTCGCCGCAACCCCCCGGACGGTCTAGAGTTCTTCCCCAGAAGGCGGGGTGGTCGTCAATGACTTCTCGGAATCGACCGTTGTCCCAGAGATCCGTCGCGCCGGGGGACAGGGCGAATCGCGCGTTGAGGGAGCTCGACGACCAGGTCTTCTCGGACGTCGTCCTGCGGGAAGTGCATCGTCGCAGTGCGTTCGGCCGGGTCGCCGGGCAGATCGACAGGGCGGTGAAGACGGTCCGGGCTCCGGACATGGACCTCCTCCGGGGACCCACGGCACCACGAGCTGGAGATGGCGCCACTGCCGCTCGTCGTGCCCGTGCCGTTGCGGTCTCAGTCTCGCGGGGTGCCACATTGCAAGTGCCTGTGATGTGCTCGGTCGAAGCGGCTGAGGCCCTCGCGCGGCGCGGAGTGTTGTCCGAATCCACCGCCGCCGACGCACTTCGGACGTTCGCGCGAGACGGCCGCCTGATCGCGCTCCGCGGCGACCGGAGATGGGTCTACCCGCGATTCCAACTGGACTACTTCGATCCGCGCGACCCGAACAACATCATCTGCGCGATCAACCGGGTGCTGGACGCCGGTCGCTATCCGGAAGCTGCGACCTCCTGGTGGACCCTGCAGTCGGTCGCCCTGCCCGGCATGCGCCCACCCGTGGACCTGTTGGGAGGCGACCACGACGCACTGCGGCAGCTGGCGTCGGAGTACGCGTCCGGAGCTGATCGGTGACAGGTGCGCGGCGGCTGACTCGGCGGGGGAGTTGCCCGTCGTCGATCTTGATGACGGTCCCGGTGACCGCCTCTGACGCGTCCGAGACGAGGTAGAGCAGCGTGGAATCGAGCTGTTCGGGTACGCCGAGTCGCTTCCGCGGGAACCCGGGCGCGATGTCGCCGACCCGCTCGAGCATCCCGTCGGTCATCTCCGACTCGAAGACTCCCGGCGCGATGGCGTTGACGTTGATGAGATTGCGCGCCCACTCCACGGCGAGGGCCTCCGTCATCCGACTGAGTGCCGCTTTGGTCGTGGCATAGAGGGCGGCCCCGTTCCCGGCGTAGTGGTACGCGGCCATCGAGGAGATGTTGACGATCCGGCCCGGGGTTTCGGCCACGATCAACCGTCGGGCCACCCCGGTCGCCATGAGCCACGGGCCACGGATATTGGTGTCCAACACGGCGTCCACGAGCTCCAGTGGCATCTTGTGCGCGCGCTGCGCATCGGGGATGCCGGCGTTGTTAATCAGGATCCGGGGAGCGCCGAGACGCTCGGTCACCTCCGTGAGGCAGGACTCGACGGAGGCCGGATCGGCGACGTCCAGCCGAACGCCGTGCGCGCTGCCTCCGCGTCGGCTGATCGCGTCGACGACCTCCTCGATCCTCTCGGTACGCCGCCCGGTCACGACGACTGTCGCGCCCGCGTCCGCGAGCACATGGGCGAATCGGGCGCCGAGGCCGGCGGTCGATCCGGTGACGATCGCGACGCGACCGGTGAGGTCGACAGAAGTCATGGGGAGTCCTCTCCGAGGTGGGGGGTGGCGGTGGAACCGGTCAGATGATGCGGCGAGGCAGTGAGGGAAGTAGCTCAGGTGAGAAGAGGTCGGGCAGGCCGTCCGAGACGCGGTCCGGGAAGTCCGGCTCCTCCTTGGCCAGGAACGCGGAGACGCCGGCGCGGACGTCGGCGGACGTGCCGCGGGTGTAGATTCCGATGGACTCGGCGCGGTGGGCCACCTCGGGGTCGGGAGCGCCGAGCATCCGCCACATGAGCTGGCGGGTCAGCGCCGCCGACACCGGGGCAGTGCCGCGGGTCAGCTCGCGGGCGATCTCGATGGCGCGGGGGAGGACCTCGTCGGCGGGCAGCAGCTCACGCACCAGGCCGCGCTCCAGGGCCTCGCCGGCGAGGATGGTTCTGCCGCCGACAGTCCACTCGACCGCCGTGGAGATGCCCACGATGCGGGGCAGGAACCAGGTGGAGCACGCCTCCGGCACCAACCCTCGTCGCGTGAAGACGAACCCGAACTTGGCGTGGTCCGCGGCGATACGCACGTCGGTGGGCAGGGTCATGGTCACCCCGACGCCCGCGGCCGAGCCGTTGATCGCCGAGATGATCGGCTTGGTCATCCGGAAGATGCGTAGCGAGACCAGGCCGCCCGTGTCCGGCGGGGGGTTGCCGGTGTCCTGGCCGGGATCGACGGCGAAGGTGTCGCCCCCGCCCGAGATGTCGGCCCCCGCGCAGAACGCCCGCCCGGTGCCGGTGAGCACCACGGCCCGGATGTCGTCGTCGGCGTCGCAGGCGTCGAGGGCGGCGACGAGGTCGGTGAGGTTCCGCGTGGTCGCCGCGTTGAGCCGATCGGGGCTGTTGAGCCTGATCACGGCGACGTCGTCGTGGCGCTCGAGGACGACCTCTCGCTGGTCGGCTGCGGTCTCGGGTGCCTGGTCGGGCGAGGGCTGCATGGTGACGGACGCTACCCGCGGTGGCGGGTGGTGGGGCCGGGATCCGATACTGACCGGCTGCGCATACTCGCCGCCGGCTCGACGGGGGAGGATCCGGGTTCAGCGGTTCGGGTTGGTGGCCGCGCCATCGAGCCAGAGCATGTCGGTCGCGTCGGCGTGTGAACCGGTGGAGCCGACGTGCTTCGAGCTGATCTGAGGCCCCTTGGTGATCACGTGGACGAGCGCCATGCCGTGGCCGCGGCCGAGCCCGTAGTCGTTCTTCAACCACTCCAGGATCGGCCCGGCCTTGGTGCCGGGGCCGAAACCGCGTTCGGTCGCCTGATCCACGAGTTGCCGCGGCGTCAGCCCGGTCTTGGTTTCGATGGTGTCGAGATACGCCTGGAAGGACATCGGATTCTCCTCTGATCGATAGGCGGCGGGGTGATGGGTTTCGGGTGATGAGCGAGTGGGTCCGGTCAGGCGTCCGCGGAGTCCGAGCGCAGGGCATAGGTCGCGACGATGTTGCCCGCCTGGGTCTGCGTCGAGTTCAACAGACGCAGGCGCGTCGTGGGGACGGACTCGTCGAAGAGCCTGCGGCCCTCACCGGAGATCACCGGGTGGATGGTCAGCGTGAGCTCGTCCACCAGGCCCGCCAGCACCAGCCTCCTGGTGGTCTCCACGCCACCCGCGATCGCGATGTCGCCGCCCGGTTCCTGCCGCAGCTGCCCGAGGTACCCGGCCGCATCACCGGTGGCGATAACGCTGTTCCACGGCAGCTCGCCCGTCAGGGTGGAGGTGAGCACGTGCTTGCGGACCGGGTTGACCCACTCGGCGAACGGGTCCTGCGCACCGGGCCAGTAACCGGACCACTCCTGCCAGAGCGTGCGGCCCAGCACCAGGTCCGTGGTCGCGGCAGTCATCTTCTGCATGAACTCCATCTCCTCGGGTCCGAAGGCGTCGAACTGCCAGTGCTCGGCATGCTCCGTCACGCCGTTGAGCGTGGAGAACATGTGGGCCGTGATCGTGCGGCTCATGATGATCCCTCCTGAGGGGACTCGGGGGCCCGGTCGAGCAGGTGCTCGGGGCCCGAAGGACCGTCCTTCACAGGGGTAGACGGTGCGAGGCGCCGAAAGTGATCGGTGCGGCGGGGATTCTCCCTACGGCAGGTGGGCGGGCAGGCCGAACTCGGCGAAGTGGCCCGCGCCGATGAAGTGGGTGAGGGCCGAGAGGCGGCCGGCGCGGGACTCCAGGACGTGGATCGCGAACGGCTCCCATCGAGCCGCGCTGGAGTCGCGAACGCCGGCGTCGTTTCGGCTCTCGTCTCGACCGCCGCCGTCGTGATAGACCGCGACGGCCGGACGGCCGTTGGCGGAGGTGACGATGGTCCGCGAGTTGCGGCACACCTGCCCGGGGCCGCGCCACCAGCGCTCGATCTGCGCGGGGCCGCGGAGCCAGAGCTCGAACGGCGGCATGCTGAACTCCGCGTCCTCGGTGAGCAGGTCGACTAGGCGGTCGACGTCGTAGGCCTCGAAGGCGGCGACGTACTTCTCGAGAAGCCGGGTGTCGTAGGCGGGGGCGTCGTCCGCGGTGTCGGTTGGGAGAGTGGCCCCGTGCTGGGCCATGGTCTTGCGCGCCCGGGCGAGTGCGGAGTTGACCGAGGCCACGGACATGTCGAGGAGGTCCGCGCACTCCGCCGCCGAGAGCACCAGGACATCGCGGAGGATCAGCACGACCCGCTGCCGGGGTGGCAGGAACTGCAGCGCGGCGACAAAGGCGAGCCGGACCGATTCGCGGGCGAGGGCGGTGGCGGACGGGTCGACGCCGAGATGGGCGTCGCTCGCCGGGCCGATCCACATCTGCTCGGGCATGGTGGCCAGCGACGTGGGGTCGTCTGGGACGCGGCCGGGCTCGTTGAGGTCCACCGGAAGGCTGCGTCGCTGCGGCGCGCGAGCCATGTCCAGGCAGACGTGGGTGGCGATGGAATACAGCCACGTACGCAGCGACGAGCGGCCGCCGAATTCGGCGCCATCCCGCGCCCTCCACGCACGCAGCATCGTCTCCTGCGTTGCGTCTTCGGCCTCCGCGATACAGCCGAAGTAGCGGTAGCAGTAGCCGAGGATCTCGCGGCGGTAGGTCTCCGCCTCGGTCGTGTTCACGCGGTCATTGTCCGCCGGGGGTGCGGAATTGTGGTGTGGTTCGGCGGCCGGGCGACAGGTTCCGGGGGACAGTGTCCACCGCCGATGCAGCGGCCGGCCTTCTTGATCAAAACTTCACGCGACCTCTACCTGAACTGGTGCGTGCACGCGCGATGCTGATGTCACCAACCGAAGGACGGTGACGACCATGATGGGCTGGTCGGGTCAGCTGAGTGCCACCGGGTGGATCATCATGGCGGTGTGCATGCTCGTGTTTTGGGCGGCAGTGCTGTCCATGCTGGCCATGATGTTCCGTAATGACCGTTCCGGGGGGCACGGACGCACCGCGCCGGAGGCCGATCCGCTTCGAGTGCTCGAAGTGCGTTTCGCCCGCGGAGAGATCGGCTCCGACGAGTTCGTGGCCCGCCGAGAGGAGCTGACGCGCTCCGGCAACTCCGTACCGACGAAACCCGAGCACGGGCGGCCCCGTGTCTGAGCTGACCCGCCGGTCCTTCCTCCTCGGTTCAGCCCTCGCCGGGGCCGGGGCGCTCGTCGCCTGTTCCGGAGCGGGCCCGCCGACCGGTACCCCCGTGCAGCCCTTGTCGGACGCTGTCCGTCGTGCCGAGCTGGCGCGCCGCAGCGCGGGCCAACGGGTGGTCTCAGCGCGGTTGACGCCGCGTCCGGTCGACGTGGATCTCGGTGGACGCGTCGTCTCCACCTGGGGCTACGACCCTAGCCTGCCCGGGCCGCTACTGCGTGCCCGTGTCGGGGATCTGCTCAAGGTGGAGGTGGACAACCAGCTGCCGGCGGAAACCAGCGTGCACTGGCACGGACTGGCACTGAGCAACGACATGGACGGGGCACCCGGCCTGACTCAGGACCCCATCGCCCCCGGCGGTCGGTTCGCTTACGAGTTCACCGTCCCGCACGCGGGCACGTACTTCTATCATTCGCACTCCGGGCTCCAACTCGACCGCGGACTCTACGGGCCCCTGATCGTCGACGACCCGAACGAGCCCGGTGACCATGAGCACGAGTGGATCGTGGTGCTCGACGACTGGCTCGACGGCACCGGTCGCACCCCCGACGATGTTGCCCGCGACCTGGGCATCGGTGACGCCGCAGGTATGGGCAGCGGATCTGGGATGGGAAGAATGGGCGCGATGGACCACGGCGGCATGAGAGGTATGGGCGCCACGGACACGGGTTCCGAGACGATGCTCTCGCCGATGCTCGGCGGCGCCGGGGACGTGAGCTATCCGCTCTACCTGGTCAGTGGGCGGGTCCCGGAGGACCCGATGGTGTTCAACGCGACACCCGGGGAGCGAGCGCGTATCCGCCTCATCAACGCCGGTGCTGATACCGCCTTCCGCGTGGCCCTGGGCGGGCACCGGATGACCATCACCCACACCGACGGCTTCCCGGTCGTGCCGCAGGATACCGATGCACTGATGGTCGGGATGGGCGAGCGGTTCGATGTGCTCGTCACCCTCGGCGACGGCGTCTTCCCGTTGTTCGCGCAGGCCGAGGGCAAGACCGGTCACGGGCAGGCACTGGTGCGCACCGCTGCGGGCGACCTGCCTACCCGGTCCCGACCCGACGAGCTGGACCGGCAGGTGCTGTTCGGCACCGATCTGGCGCCTCGCGCGGACGTCCGACTGGAAGAGAAGGGGCACGATGTTTACCACAGTCTGGACATGGGCGGGACCATGTCGCCGTACAGGTGGACCCTGAACGGCCGCGCTCACCCCGACATCACGTCGTTGGACGTCAACGAAGGGCAACGGGTTCGTATGCGGATGCGCAACATGTCGGACATGTTCCACCCCATGCACCTGCACGGACACACCTTCGCTCTGCCCGATACCGGGCTGCGCAAGGACACCGTCACGATCAGACCGATGCGCACCGTGGAGATCGAATTCGATGCCGACAACCCCGGCCAGTGGGCGCTTCACTGCCACAACGCCTATCACCAGGAGGCCGGGATGATGACCACCCTGTCCTACCTGGCCTAGTGAACACCCTGAAACACCCAAGACAGCCGAACCCCTGAGCCCCGCCACTCCCAGGAGGCTATTGATGTCGCATCCGGAACACGGACCCGCGCAACCGAACCCGGCGCCGACCAGACACGGCCACGGCGCCGAGGTTCACAGCCCGCCCCCCGCCGAGCACGGCGAGCACGTCGCCCATGTCGGGCCGGGCGGGCACGGCGAGGACGGGGGCCACGATCGACACGCTGGGCACGGGGCACACGGGGAGATGTTCCGCCGTCGCTTCTGGGCGTCGCTGGTGCTGGCGATCCCGGTGGTGTACTTCAGCCACATGGTCGCCGATCTGCTCGGCTACACCATGCCGAATTTCCCCGGCGCCATGTGGATCGCCCCGGTGCTGGGCACGGTGATCTTCCTCTACGGCGGCACCCCGTTCCTCACGGGCGGATGGGCCGAACTCCGCTCGCGCCGCCCGGGGATGATGCTGCTGATCTCCATGGCGATCACTGTCGCCTTTGTCGCCTCCTGGATCACCACCTTGGGCCTCGGCGGGTTCGAGCTGGACTTCTGGTGGGAACTGGCGCTGCTTATCGTGATCATGCTGCTCGGGCACTGGCTCGAGATGCGCGCGCTCGGCTCGGCCTCGGGAGCCCTCGATGCGCTGGCGGCCATGCTGCCGGACTCGGCGGAGAAGATCACGGATTCCGGGACTGTCGCAGTTCCGCTTCCGGACCTCGAGTTGGGGGACCTGGTGCTCGTGCGCGCAGGAGCGCGGGTGCCCGCCGACGGCACGGTCACCGACGGCCGTGCCGAAGTCGATGAATCGATGATCACCGGCGAATCCAAGACGGTCACCAGAGAAGCCGGCGACACCGTGGTCGCCGGAAGCGTTGCGACGGACAGCGCGCTGAGGGTTCGGATCACCGCGGTGGGCGAGAGCACGGCTCTGGCCGGCATCCAGCGGATGGTCGCCGACGCCCAGGCCTCCTCGTCCCGAGCGCAAGCTCTGGCAGACAAGGCCGCGGCGTTCCTGTTCTATTTCGCCACGGTCGTGGGCATCCTCACGTTTGCGGTCTGGGCGTTGCTCGGCAACGTCGACGAGGCCGTGGTGCGCACGGTGACCGTGCTCGTGATCGCCTGTCCCCACGCGCTGGGGTTGGCTATTCCACTTGTGATCGCGATCTCCACCGAACGAGCGGCCAGGTCCGGGGTGTTGGTCAAGGACCGGCTCTCGCTCGAACGCATGCGCACCGTCGATGTGGTCCTGTTCGACAAGACCGGCACCTTGACCGAGGGCCAGCACCGGGTCACGGGAGTCACCGCCGCGCGCGGGGTCACCGGGGAGCGGGTGTTGGCGTTGGCGGCGGCGGTCGAGGCCGACAGTGAACACCCCGTCGCCCGGGCTATCGTCGCGGCGGCCGATGACCGGGTGCCGGCCGGCGAGCGGATCGCCGCCACCGATTTCCGGTCCCTGCCAGGCCGTGGGGTCCGCGCCCGTGTCGATGGCACCGAGGCCAGCGTCGGCGGTCCCGCCATGCTCAACGAACTGGGGTTGTCGATTCCCACCGACGTCGCGGAGGTGACCGAGCAGTGGGTGTCGCGCGGGGCGTCGGTGTTGCACGTCGCCGAAGGTGACCGGATCCTGGGGGCCGTCGCGCTCGAGGACGCCGTGCGGGAGGAGTCCCGGCAGGCGATCGACGCCCTGCACGCCCGTGGGGTCTCGGTCGCCATGATCACCGGCGACGCCCAGCAGGTCGCGGACGCCGTGGCCACGGACCTCGGGATTGACGAGGTGTTCGCCGAGGTGCTTCCCGAGCACAAGGACGCCAAGGTCACCGAGCTCCAGAAGCGCGGGCACAGGGTGGCGATGGTCGGCGACGGGGTCAATGACGCCCCCGCCTTGGCTCGCGCTGATGTGGGCGTGGCGATCGGTGCCGGGACCGATGTGGCCATCGAATCCGCCGGGGTGGTGCTCGCCGCGAACGACCCGCGGGCGGTCCTGTCTATCATCGACCTCTCCCATGCCAGCTACGGCAAAATGTGGCAGAACCTGGTGTGGGCAACGGGGTACAACGTCATCGCTGTGCCGTTGGCCGCCGGGGTTCTGGCCTTTGTCGGCGTGGCGATTTCCCCCGCGGTCGCGGCGATCCTCATGTCTGTCTCGACCATCGTGGTGGCGCTCAACGCCCAGCTGTTGCGCCGCCTCGACCTCGACCCGGCACGATTGGCCCGCACATGACCACGGTGTGACCGATCTGGTCGCTCATGTCGAGAACCCGGATCCGGTTCCGTCCCCCTAGTGCAGCGACCACACTGGGTCGCACAGTACGAGGAGGATCGCCATGGCCAAGTACCTGTTGCTCAAGCACTACCGGGGTGCCCCGGAGCCACCCAATAACGTGCCTATGACCGAGTGGGCGCCCGAGGAGGTGTCCGCCCACATCCAGTACATGAACGACTTCGCCGCTCGGCTGGAGGAGTCCGGCGAGTTCGTCGACGCCAACGCGTTGTCGGAGTCGGGGACGTGGGTGCGGTACGACGGCGAGGGCCGCCCGCCGCTGACCGACGGCCCGTTCCCCGAGACCAAGGACCTCATCGCCGGCTGGATGATCATCGAGACCGCCAGCTACGAGCGGGCCCTCGAGCTCGCGGGCGAGCTATCTGCGGCCCCGGGGGCGGGCGGGGAGCCGATCCACGAGTGGCTCGAGCTGCGGCCTTTCCTGGAGGCTCCCCCGGAGTTCGAGGGCTGACCCTGCTATGACCGGTCCTGCCATGCACGGGCCTGCCAAGACCGGGCCAACCGCAGACGGGCAGGAACTGCGCGAGCTGACCCCGCAGGTGATCGGCGTGCTCGTGCGCCGGGGGGCGGACTTCGCGGCGGCCGAGGACGCCGTGCAGGACGCGCTCCTCGAGGCCATGCGCACGTGGCCGGACGACCCG
>NZ_JAALED010000385.1:0-1196 GCF_014145155.1 Dietzia sp. B19
AGGCGCCGGGCCACCGCGCGGCCGATGCCGCCCGAGGCGCCGGTGACCACGACGGCACCCGCCCGGCGGCCCGTGCTCATCGGAGGTCGGTCTTGAGGATCTTGCCCGAGGCGTTGCGCGGGAAGGACTCCACGAACTCCACGGCGCGGGGGCGTTTGAAGTTGGCCAGGTGCTCGCGGCAGAACCCGAGGACGTCCTCCTCGGTGAGCGACGAGCCCTCGCGGCGCACCACGAAGGCCTTGCCGACCTCACCCATCCGGTCGTCCGGGACGCCGATGACAGCGGTCTCGACCACCCCGTCCAGGCGCGCGAGCGTCTGTTCGACCTCGGCGGGGTACACGTTGAACCCGCCCGTGATGTACATGTCCTTGAGCCGGTCGGTGATCCGCAGGTTGCCGCGGGAGTCGATCTCGCCCACGTCGCCGGTGTGGAGCCAGCCGTCGGGGTCGATGGCCTCCGCGGTGTTCTCCGGGTCGTCGAGATACCCCTGCATCACCATCTCGCCGCGGGTGAGGATCTCGCCGGAGTCCCCGATCCGGATCTCCATGCCGGGGTACGCCCGCCCGCACGTGGTGGCGACGGTGACGTCGTCGTCGTCCGCCGTGGTGGTGGTAATGAAGCCCATCGTCTCGGTCTGGCCGTAGGCGGTGAGGACGGTCTCCAGGCCCAGGTCGGACTGCATCCGCTCGACCAGGACCACCGGGACGACCGAGGCGCCGGTCACGGCCAGGCGCAGGGAGGACAGATCGAATCCCGCCCGGTCCGGGGCGTCCAGGATCGTCTGGAAGATCGTGGGGGCACCGGGCAGGACGGTGGCGCCCTCGTCCTGTACGAGCCGCATGGTCTCGGTGGGGGAGTACACGGCCAGCGGGATGACGGTGGAGCCGAAGAGTGTGCAGACCAGGAAGCCGGCCTTGTAGCCGAAGCTGTGGAAGAACGGGTTGACGATGAGGTAGCGGTCGCGCTCGGTGAGTCCGCCGTTCGAGCCCCACGCGCGGGCGCCGGCGACCGTCTGGCGGTGCAGCGCCACCACGCCCTTGCTCTTTCCCGTGGTGCCGGAGGTGAACAGGATGTCGGCCACGTCGTCGCCCGTCACCGAGTCGGCGCGGGCGTCGGCCCGCGCGAGCGCGGAGTCGGTGGCCTCCGCCTGGAGGTCGGTGAAGTCGACGACGGCGAGGTCGGCGGTCGCGGCGTCG
>NZ_JAALED010000386.1:0-1785 GCF_014145155.1 Dietzia sp. B19
CCGAGCCGCAGCCGGCCGAGCCGCACCCGACTGAGCCACGGCCGACCGAGCCGCCACGGACCGGCGCGCTCACCGACATCCGCGTCGTGGATCTGGCCCGGGTCCTCGCCGGACCGCTGTGCGGCCAGATGCTGGCCGACCACGGCGCCGACGTGATCAAGGTCGAACCGCCGGGTGGGGACGAGACCCGTGGCTGGGGGCCACCGTTCGTGCGAGATGACCACAGCGCGTACTTCGACGGGCTCAACCGGAACAAGCGGAACATCAGTCTCGATCTGCGCAGTGAGGAGGGTCAGGCGGTTCTCGCCAGGCTGCTCGACGAGGCCGACGTGCTCCTCGAGAACTTCAAGGCCGGCACCCTGGCGAAGTGGGGGTTCGGCGACGACGAGCTGGCCGAGCGCTTCCCCCGCTTGGTCCACTGCCGCATCACCGGCTACGGGGTGGACGGACCGCTCGGAGGCGCACCCGGATACGACGCGGTGCTCCAGGGGCTCTCCGGGCTGATGAGTATCAACGGCGAGCCCGACGGAGCGGCCATGCGGATCGGGATCCCGTTGGTGGACATCGTCACCAGTCTCAACGCGATGAGTGGCATCCTCATGGCGCTGCACGTACGGGCCACGACCGGGCGCGGCCAGCTGGTCGACCTCGCCCTGCTCGACAACGCGGTGTCGATCCTGCACCCGCACGCGGGCACGTGGTTCGCCACGGGCGAGGCCCCGGTGCGCACCGGGGTGGCGCACCCGACCATCTGTCCGTACGAGACCTTCAGCTGCTCGGACGGACCGTTCTTCATCGGCGCCGGAAACGATCGTCAGTTCCGGGCGCTGGCGGAGGCGGTGGACGCGCCCGCGCTGGTCGACGACCCCCGCTTCCTCACGAACTCGGACCGACTGCGCCACTCCGAGGAGCTGCGCGCGATCCTCGGTGGTCTCGTCGCAGGGCTCCGTCGGGACGACCTGACGGATCGACTCCGCGCGGTCGGGGTGCCCTCCGGGGCGGTGAACGACGTGGGTGAGGCGTTGTCCATGCCCCAGGTGCTGCATCGCGAGATGGTCGTCGAGCGCGACGGATACCGCAGTGTCGGCATCCCGATCAAGCTGTCCGACACCCCGGGATCCGTGCGGTTCGGGCCCCGCCCCCACGGCGCGGACACCGAGTCCGTGCTGGCGGAACTGGGACTCGATCGGGCGGCGCACTCCGAGCCCGACGGCCGCTGACCGGCGGGACACAATCTCGGTACGCTGGTGAAGTAGTACCGAGAAAGGTCGATCCGTGGAATTCCTCCTCATCGCCGCAGTGATCGCCGTTGCTGTCGCCGTGGTCTCCCGCAGTCAGAACAAGGGCCAGACCCAACTGGAAATGCAGCACAACCGCCATATCGAGGACTACCGCGCCGAGGCCGCGCGCTGGGTCGAACGGCTCGGCGGTCAGGTGTTCAACCTCGACGGCACCGACGAGGCGTCCAAGCAGGCGATGGCAGACGCCTCCGAGCGCTACACCGCGGCCGTGACGGAGCTGGAGAACGCGCGCACACCGGTCCAGACGGAGCTCGCGAAGGACACCGCCCTCGAGGGTCTGTACTACGTGCGGGCCGCGCGTTCGGCGATGGGCCTGGATCCCGGTCCGGAGCTGCCCACGACCGACGGGCAGGAGCGCGCCGGCCGGGTGACCGAGGACCGGACCGTCGAGGTCGACGGCCGCACGATGACCGCGGCGACCGAGCCGAGCGACAAGACCCCGCACTACTACCCGGGCGGTGTGGTGGCCGGCCGGCCGGTGCCC
>NZ_JAALED010000387.1:0-1528 GCF_014145155.1 Dietzia sp. B19
CGCGGGAGCCGGCGAGGCCGGCGACGCTGAGCAGGACGAGCGCACCCAGAAGGGCGACAACGACGACGAGTCCACCCACCCAGCCCCCGATCAGACCCACGCCCAGCGCACCGAGCAGGAGCATCAGGCCGGAGCCGAGCAGGGCGGGCCCGGCCGCGCGGTTGGCGAGCGTCCAGGCCTCGGGGGAGCGGCGGGTCTCCGGGGTGCGGACGCCCAGGACGCCGTTACCCGGCAGTCGACTGAGCAGTCCCAACAGGCCGGTGACCCCGACCACGAGGGCGAGACACGCCAGGAGCACCACGACCACCACGAGCACTGCGTTCACGCCCCCGAGGGTACGCCCGCGACGGGGGATTTCCGATTCGCCTCATCCCCCGTCGGCCCCTCCCCGGTGGAACCCTCGACCAGCGCGAGGAGTCGCGCGAGCTCGCGCTTGTCCTGCTCACTGAGCCGGTCCAGGAACTCCCGGCGCACGGTGGCGACGTGATCGGGTGCGGCCTCCGCGATCTCCCGCATGCCCTCCTCGGTGGCGGAGACGAACGCGCCCCGGCCGTCGGTGGGGCAGCTCGTCCGCTGGACGAGTCCACGCCGGACCATGCGGGTCACCTGATGGGAGAGCCGGCTGCGTTCCCACTGCAGGACGTCGGACAGCGCGGTCATCCGTAGCGGGCCGTCGGCCTCGCTGAGGTACACGAGCACCTCGAACTCCGGCTCCGTCAGGCTCGAGGTGGCCTTGAGGTCGCGCTGGATCGCCAGGTGAAGGCGCCCCTGGATCGCGAGGTAGTCGCGCCAGAGCGCCTTCTCCTCGTCGGTCAGCCATCTCACGTGGTCGCTCGGCAGCGGTTCGGTCATGACTCCACTCTACCCTCATAGTTGACACGACACCTAGTGCGGGGATAGAAGTGTGTGACGCATCATCCGGATGTGTGACCCGAAAGGACCACAGACATGAGCACCACGACGACCGTCCCCTCCTCCCGTACCGCCGCGGCAGAGAGCCGCCTGTTCCCCGTGCCCGGGATCGTCCGCGATATCGGCCTGCTGCTCGCCCGGGTCCTGCTCGGTGTGGTCCTGATCGCGCACGGCTGGGAGAAGCTCGTCACCAACGGCGCAGGGGCGACCGGCCAGTTCTTCGACTCCGTCGGGATCCCCGCCGCCCAGGCCGCCGCGGTGTTCGCGGGCGTCGTGGAGCTGGCCGGAGGGATCCTGCTGGTGCTGGGGCTGCTCACCCAGGTCGTCGCGGTCCTCGTCGTCGTCGTGATGTTCGGCGCCTACCTGTTCGTCCACCAGGGCGCGGGGATCTACGCCACCAACGGTGGTTGGGAGCTCGTCGCCGTGATCGGGCTGGCCGTCGCCGTCCTCGGCCTGGTCGGCACCGGTCGCTACAGCCTCGACGCGCTGATCGCGGGCCGTCGCGCCACCGGGGCGCGGAGGACGACGGCCTGACCCGAAGCGGGCCGGCTCATCAGCCCTCGGGAAGAGTGGGAGCCCCGGTCCTCGGCGACGGGCGGCCCGCGCCCGAGGGGCG
>NZ_JAALED010000388.1:0-1909 GCF_014145155.1 Dietzia sp. B19
TGGTCCCCATCCCCGCCGACCCGGGTCTCGGCCACGGCGGCGTGGACGGCGCGGGCGACGCGACCATCGAGGCGGCGGCCGACCAGGCCATCGCCCAGATCGCCGACTGGACCGGGATCCCGGACCTGGCCGAGCGGGTGGTCGTCCGTCGCACCATCGCCCCGGCGGACCTGGAAGATGACCTCGGCGCATGGCGCGGCACCGCCCTCGGCCCCGCCCACACGCTGGCCCAGAGCGCGTTCTTCCGGACCCGCAACGTCTCCAGGCACGTCGACGGTCTCTACTACGCGGGGGCGTCCACCATCCCCGGGATCGGGTTGCCGATGTGCCTCATCAGCGCCGAGCTGGTGCTCAAACACGTCCGTGGCGACACGGGGACCGCCCCGGTGGCGGAGCCCGGCGGGGGCACGGTGTTCGACAGGTGATCGGGCTGTCCTATCTCCTGGTCCAGGTGGTCTCCTTCGCCGGGATCCTGGTGATCGACCACCGCTGGAAGCTGGCGGCGTTCCGTGCGCCCGCCGCCGCGGCGCTCGCCGTCTCCGCCTCCGTGGCGTTGCTGCTCACCTGGGACGTGCTCGGGGTGCGCAGCGGGGTGTTCTTCCGCGGACAGACCGACTTCATGACCGGGCTGCTGGTGGCGCCGGAGATCCCGTTCGAGGAGGTCGTGTTCCTGGCGTTCCTGTCCCACCTCGCGCTGGTGTGCGCGGCGGGGGTCTCGCGCGCGGTCGACCACGCGCGGGACTCCCGGGCGGCCAGGGCGTCCCGGCCCTCCCGGATGACGGGGGAACGCCGGTGACCAGCCTGTACACGACCCTCAACCTCACCATGTCCATCCCCGTGGTGGCCGTGGCCCTCCTCGCGGCCTGGCGCCTGCGCGGGCCCGAGAGACGCCGGTGGATGATCGGGGTCGGCGGCGCGCTGCTGATCCTCATGATCCTCACCGCGGTCTTCGACAACATCATGATCTCGGCCGGGCTCGTGGCCTATGACGACTCGCTCACCAGCGGCATCCGCCTGGGTGTGGCGCCCATCGAGGACTTCGCCTACGCCGTGGCCGCGGCGGTCTTCGTGCCGTCGGTGTGGGCGTTGCTCACCGCGTCACCCCGGGTCGGGGCCGAGGTGGGGAGCCCGACGGTGTCGGGGAGGGGGGACGCGCTGCTGACGCGCGCCCCGGAGCCCGGCGACGACGACGAGGTCCGCACCCCCGAGCGGCCCGGGACGCCGGGACTGCTCACCACGCTGTTCTGGTCGTCCCGGCCGGTGTCGTGGGTCAACACCGCCGCGCCGTTCGCCCTGGCGTACTTCCTGGCCACCGGGGGGTTCGACCTCGTCGGCGTGATCGGCACGATCTTCTTCCTGGTGCCGTACAACCTCGCGATGTACGGGATCAACGACGTCTTCGACTACGAGTCCGACCTGCGCAACCCCCGCAAGGGCGGGGTCGAGGGGTCGGTGCTCGAGCGGTCCCGTCACACGGCCACCCTCGTGGCCTCGGCGGTGACCACCGTGCCGTTCCTCGTGTACCTGGTGCTGACGGGGACGGTGGAGTCGTCCCTGTGGCTCGCCGCGAGCGCGTTCGCGGTGATCGCCTACAGCGCCAAGGGGCTGCGGTTCAAGGAGATCCCGTTCCTGGACTCGCTCACCTCCGCGTTCCACTTCGTCTCCCCGGCGATCGTCGGCTGGACCATCGCCGGTGCGGACCTGACCGGGGGGGTGTGGGCGTGCCTGATCGCGTTCATGCTGTGGGGTGCGGCCTCGCAGGCCTTCGGGGCCGTGCAGGACGTCCGCTTCGACCGCGAGGCGGACCTGAAGTCCGTCGCCACCGTGCTCGGGGCCCGGGCCGCGGTGTGGTTCGCGCTGGCCTGCTACGCCGCGGCGGTGGTCGTCCTGTTGGCGGCGGCGCCGTGGC
>NZ_JAALED010000389.1:0-4475 GCF_014145155.1 Dietzia sp. B19
GGTCCGCGCGCTCCTCGCCGCCGAGCGGCCGACGGTTCTCGGCGCGCAGGAGGTGCTGCGCGAGCAGACCACGGTGATGCTCGACGCCCTGGGCCCCGGGTACGCCGTGGTCGGCCGCGGTCGGGGCTCGGACGGAGGTGGCGAGGCCTCGCCGATCTTCTACGACTCCGGACGGCTCGAGTTGCTCGACTGGGACCAGATCGCGCTGTCCGATCAGCCCACCCGCGCGGGATCGGCGTCCTGGGGGAACCTCATCCCCCGGGTCATGGTGTCGGCGGAGTTCCGCGATCGCGGGACCTCACGGAGCTTCCTCGTGATCAACACCCACCTTGACCCGTTCTCCGCGCGCTCCCGTCTGCGGTCGGCGCGGGCGATTCTCGACCTGGTGTCCGCCGCCGCCCCGTCGTCCGCCCGGCACAGTCCGGCGCTGGTGACCGGCGACCTCAACACGGGCCCGGCCGGTGCGGCGGTCCGAGAACTGGTCCGGGAGGGGACTCTGGTCGACAGTTGGCACAGCGCGCGGACCCGCGCGAGCGAGGAGTGGGGGACGTACACCGGCTACCGCGCGCCGCGGAGGAACGGGGCGCGCATCGACTGGATACTCGCCTCGTCAGCATTTAGGGTCACCCACGCCGCGGTCAACCCGCTGCGGCCCGGCGGCGTGTGGGCGTCGGACCATCTGCCCGTCCACGCCGTCGTGCGTCTCGACCGAGGGGGTGTCGCCGCGTGATCGACAACTTCCTGCGTCCCGCGGAGAACCGCGTGCGGATGGCGGCGGACGCTCTGCGGATCCTCGGGGCCCTCAGCGTCCTGCTCGCCCTGCTGCTGCACGGTCTCACGGACGCGGCCATCGTCGCGTTCGCCCTGCCGGGACTGATGCTCCCGCGCTTCGTCGGGATGAGGCCGTGGGCGGACACCGCGGTGTCGGTCACGTTGCTCGTCGCCGCCTGGAGCAACGTCTTCGACCTGTACACGCGCATCTGGTGGTGGGACATCGTGGTCCACTTCGCGTGCGCCGGAGCGCTGGCGGTGGTGACCTACCTGTTCCTCGCGCACCGCGGGATCGTGCCGGCACCGGGTGACGGGGGTGTCCCGGCCGCGGCGGCGGTGGTGCTCACCACCGCCTTCGGACTGGCCCTGGGCGCCCTGTGGGAGATGGTGGAGTGGTTCGGCCACGCCTACCTGACGGACCGGATCTACGTGACCCTCGACGACACGATCGGGGACATGGCCGCGGGTGGTCTCGGCGCCCTGGCCGCGGGTCTGCTCCTGGCCCACTGGCCCCGGGTGCTGATGCCGACCGACCGGCCCGGTCGCGTGTCCTCGGAGGCGGGGTCCCGCCGCTAGACGGTCGACCCGGAGACCGCTGCCCGGGTACCACCGCTGACGCCGGACCTCACCGGATGCCGTCCTCGTCGTCGTCGTTCCCCCGTGACCCCGGTGAGACGGGGTCCTCCGGTGACGGTGTCGTGGCGCCCGGCCGACGAACCGGGGCTCCGGCCCGCACCACCTCCGCCAGGAGGGGGAAGAGCAGGACGGTGACCGCCCCGGCCGCCACCAGGACGGAGGAGATCTCGCCCGTCATCAGACCGTTGTTCACCGCGACCTCGGTGACCGCCACGATGATCGGGAGACCGGTCGCCGCGTACAGACCCACCCTCGCCCGTTCCCGTGGACCGTCGAGCCCGGGGCTCGCGCGGGTGACGGTCTCGCCCAGCCACACCCCTCCGCCGCGGAGGACCAGCATGCTCACCACGGCCGCCACCAGCACCCACGGCGAGGCCGCCACGGCCCCGAGGTCGATGCCCATCCCCGACACCACGAAGAAGGCGGGGATGAACAGGGTGTAGCCGACGGTCTCCAGTTGACGGAGCAGGATCGCGGCGAGACCGCGGTCCGGGGCCTGGCCACCGCCGCGCAGGTGTGCCCCGAGGGAGTCGACCAGTCGGCGCAGGATCATGCCGGCGGCGAACGCGCCGAGCACCACGTCCAGACCGAACACCGTGGCCACGACCATCATGGTGGCCAGCAGCAGGATCACCGTGCGCATGGCCAGCTGTCCGGTGGAGGTGGTGCCCTGCAGGAGCGCCCGACCGAGCGCGGGGATGTGGAGCAGTCGGGCCGGCACCGCCAGGATCACCAGCGCGGCCAGTCCGAACAGCCCGACGGCCGCGATGGAGGACTCGATGCTGCGGGTACCGAGCAGCACCGCCATCACGAGGATCGGCCCCAGTTCCCCCACCGCGCCGTGGGTGAGGACTGCCCGGCCCACGGGGGTGCTGTCATGGCCGGAGCCCTTGAGGATGGGCAACAGGGTCCCGATCGCCGTGGAGGTGAGCAGGAGCCCGATCGCCACCGCGGTCTCCCAGCGGCCCGAGACCATCCACCCCACCCCGGCTGCCAGGATCAGGCTGACGACCCAGGTCCCGGCCGCTCGTCGTCCGCTGCGCCCGGTGAGGGTGGAGACCTCGAGCTCGAACCCCGCCAGCAGGAACAGCATCCCCAGCCCGAGCTCCGCGAGGAGCGCCACCCCGCCGGATTCCACCGCCAGGTCCAGACCGTTGGGGCCGATCACCATCCCGCCCACCAGGAGGAGCACCACGCCCGGGATGAACGAGCGGGTGAACCCGGACAGCACCGGTGCCGCCCAGACGGCCAGGACGATCCAGAACAGCGAGACGAGTTCGGTGGGGGACGCCTCGGCGGCCAGGAGGGTGGTGGTCACGTCCGGCCTCTCGCTCGATCGATGAAGGAGAGCTTAGACGAGCGGCGCGCACGCGAGGCCGTCGACCGGCGTCGACCGGCGTCGACCGGATCGTGCGAGGGTGGGGCACATGACCACCTCGCCGCTCGACACGTCCGACGGTGACCCCCGGCGGCTCCCGGGCTTCCGTCGCACGTTCGGCGCGGGGCGACTGACCCTCGGGCTGGGATTCCCGCTGCGGACGCGCGCCGACCGGGTCGACGGCCCGGACATCAGCGAACAGATCGAGGTCGCCCGGGCCGCGGAGACCGGAGGGTTCGCCGCCCTCTACGCCCGGGACATCCCGCTTCGCGTCCCGTCGTTCGGCGACGTGGGCCAGATCTACGATCCGTGGGTGTTCCTCACGTACGTGGCCGCCCACACCAGCCGGATCGCCCTCGGGACGGCGGCCGTTGTGCTGCCCGTCCGCCATCCACTGCACGTGGCCAAGTCCGCGGCCAGCCTGGACCGTCTCTCCGGCGGCCGGTTCCTCCTGGGCGTGGCCTCCGGCGACCGGCCGGAGGAGTTCCGCGCGTTCGGGCTGGAGCAGGGGCGGCGGGGGGAGAGGTTTCGGGAGAACCTCACGGTGATGACCCACGCACTCACCACCGAGATGCGCGGGATCCGCTGGTCCGGGGGGTGGATGCACAGCGCGGACGTGGTCCCTAAGCCCACCGCCTCGTCGGTGCCGCTGATCATGACCGGCTCGTGTCAGCAGAGCATCACGTACCTGGCCGCCCACGGGCACGGATGGCTGACCTACCCGCGTGACTTCGACGCGCAGCGCCGGACCGCCGCGAGGTGGCGCGAGGTGGTGACCGAGAGCCGGGAGGGAGGATCCGACGACGACGAGGTGTTCAGTCCCTTCGCGCAATCGCTCCAGATCGACCTGGCCGAGGACCCCGACGAGGCGGCCTCGCCGATCGGCTTCGGGTTCCGGATCGGTCACCGGCGTCTGGTCGAGCACCTGGCGGACCTGCGGGGGATCGGGGTCAACCACGTCCTGCTGGGGGTCGGGGCGTCCCGCCGGCCGATCCGGGAGGTCGTCCACGAGCTGGCCGAGACCGTCGTGCCCCACTTCCCCGCGCTCGCCCACTAGCCTCACCGGCGGAACGGAGAGGCGGGACCACCCATGACAGGCGCGGCCACCCCGGAACCCGGACTGTTCGAGCACCTCCGGTCCCGGCAGTTCCTGTTCATGTTGCCCCGCGCGGTGTCACTGCAGCTGATGCACCCGGCGATCAGTGCGGCGATGCTCGAGCACTCGCCCTCCCCGGGCTTCGTCTGGCTGCACAAGCAGCGATCGGTCCCCCCGACGATCGACATGGCGTTCGACCCGCATCCGGAGTCCTGGATCCCGAGGCGCATCGTGGTCACGCACGACACCATCCGGGGAACCGACGCCGACGGCCACCGTTACCACTCACTGGACCCGCAGGTCTTCCACTTCCAACACGCCACGTACGTGGACTCGCTGTTCGAGACCATCACGAGATTCCGCGGTCCACTGGACGCCGGGGAACGCCGGTCGGTCTACGCCTCGTGCTGCAGGTGGTACCGCGCCTACGGCATCTCCGACGCACCGCTGCCCCCGACGGTCGAGGACTTCGACGCCTACTTCCGCGACCGGACCGGGGCGCTCGCCGTCACCCCGGCGCTCACGCGCTACCGCGGGCAGCTCCTCCGTCCCCGCCAGTGGTGGCCGGCCGCGGTCCCCGCCGGCGCCATCCGG
>NZ_JAALED010000390.1:0-10849 GCF_014145155.1 Dietzia sp. B19
ACGCGCTCGCCGCCGCACGGGCCGTGACGCCGGACGCGGAGCTCGAGGCCGCGGTGGAGAGGACGACGTTCGAGGTGGACTCCAGAAGGGAGACCGCGCGTCAGGCGCGGGCCCGACTGGACGAGACGCTCGCCGACGCGCCGCCGGAACTCCTCGAGAACGCGCGGGCCTCGCTGGCCGCCCTCGTCGCCGAGGAGAGGGAGTGCGCGTCGGCGGTGGCCACAGCGCTCGGTCGGGTGAACGCGATCGGAGACCAGGGACGGCTCGGGGACGTCGCGGTGGCGGAACGTGAGGTCGAGGCCGCGCAGAGGGAGAACTCCGCCCTGTGGCGGCGGGCACGCGCGGCGGACCTGCTCTACCGGACCCTCGAACAACGACGGTCCGAGGCTCTCCGGGCCTACCAGGAGCCGTTCCACCGGGCGGTGGTCGAACTCGGGCGACTGGTCTACGGGCGCGAGTTCGACGTGCGACTGGGGGAGGACCTCACCATTCTCAGCCGGAGGATCGGGGAGGTCTCCGTCGACTACGACTCCCTGTCCGGCGGGGCCAGGGAACAGCTGGCCGTGATCGTCAGAATCGCCTGCGCCAGACTCGTGGGGGACAACGGTGTCCCGGTGTTCCTCGACGACACCATGGGGTACACCGATCCCTCCCGTCGCCTCACGATGGGTGCGGTCATCGCCGCCGCGGCCTCCACGTCACAGGTCATCGTCCTCACCTGCGACCGTTCACGCTTCGCGGGTGTCGGCAGCGCGCGCACCCACGTCATGCGCAGGTCGGGATCGGCCCGCGACTGAGGGCGGTCCGGCC
Source organism: Dietzia sp. B19 (assembly GCF_014145155.1). Lineage (NCBI taxonomy): Bacteria > Bacillati > Actinomycetota > Actinomycetes > Mycobacteriales > Dietziaceae > Dietzia > Dietzia sp. B19. Next base: position 811 of record NZ_JAALED010000390.1, read on the forward strand.
GGTCCGCGGCGGGCCGGTGGCTGGAGGACGCAGCGGCGGGTCGCCGTGCTGTAATAGCCCCATGAGCGAGACACGCTGGTTGAGCGATGAAGAACAGTGCATGTGGCGCCGGTACCGGGAAGTCAATCAGTTGCTCGACCTCGCGATCGAACGCCAGCTCCAGCGCGACGCGTCGATGTCCCAGTCCGACTACTCGGTGCTGGTCAGCCTGAGCGAGGCGGACGGTCGGGGCCTGCGCGCCCGTGATCTGGGGGCGGCTCTCGGCTGGGACCGCAGCCGTGTGTCGCATCAGGTCAGGCGGATGGAGGCCCGGGGACTCGTCGCCAAGGGGGAGTGCGCGGAAGACGGCCGGGGCACCATCGTCACCCTCACCGCGGAGGGGGCCGAGGCGATCGCCCGGGTGGCCCCCATGCACGTGGAGAAGGTCCGGGAGCTTCTGGTCGACGTCCTCACCCCGGAGGAGGTCGGCTCGCTGACCGAGATCTTCGAGCGGGTGGTCACCCGCATCGGCGAGGTCGACGGGATCACCCTGCCGAGCTGATCGGGTCCGGGGTCGCGCCGGAGCGTACGAACGGAAATGACAGCGGGGCCCGGGCTGAGAAGCCCGGGCCCCGCTGTCGTGGTGCCCCCGAAGGGAATCGAACCCCTGACCTTTGGTACCGGAAACCAACGCTCTATCCCCTGAGCTACGAGGGCGGGATACCGGCCTTTCCGGGCCGGAGGCCGATCGCCGGGCGACTACTTCGAACCGCCCTGCTGAACAGCGAGACCGATCGTAGCACCGGGGCGGGATCGTGACCGCATCGGGCCCGCCCGCGTCGCGAGGGCGGGCGGACGCCGGTGTCCGATTCCGCTGCCGACGTGCCGACACCTAGGATAGGAAGACGTGACTCCCGCCGACCTCGCCGCCGTCATCCGCGCCGCTCTCATCACCGTTCTCACCGAGCGTGGAGCCGACATCTCGGTGGTGCCGGACACGGTGACGGTCGAACGCCCGCGCAACCCGGAACACGGCGACTACGCCACCAACATCGCGTTGCAGTTGGCCAAGAAGGTCGGAGCCTCTCCGCGGGATCTGGCGCAGGAGATCGCCACCGCGCTCGCCGCCGATCCCGGTGTGGCGTCGGCGGACATCGCCGGCCCCGGATTCCTCAACATCCGCCTCGACTCCGGTGCCCAGGGGTCGCTCGTGGCCTCCGTCATCGAGCAGGGCGAGGCGTACGGCGCCGGGGACGCGATGGCCGGTCGTCGGGTGAACCTCGAGTTCGTCTCCGCCAACCCGACCGGCCCCATCCACCTGGGAGGCACCCGCTGGGCGGCGGTCGGCGACGCCCTCGGGCGCGTGCTCGAGGCATCCGGTGCGCAGGTGACCCGGGAGTACTACTTCAACGACCACGGTGCCCAGATCGATCGGTTCAGCAGGTCGCTGGCCGCCGCGGCCCGCGGCGAGGCGACTCCGGAGGACGGGTACGCGGGAGCGTATATCGACGACATCGCCGCCCGGGTCGTCGCGGAGCACCCGGACGTCCTCGAACTGCCGGAGGCCGAGGGGCTCGAGACGTTCCGCGCCACGGGCGTCGATCTGATGTTCACCCACATCAAGGCGTCGCTCGCGGAGTTCGGCACTGTCTTCGACGTCTACACCCATGAGAACTCGATGTTCACCTCCGGCGCCGTCGACCGGGCGATCGAGGTGCTCAAGGGCAACGGCAACCTGTACGAGTCCGAGGGCGCCTGGTGGCTGCGCTCCACGGACTTCGGGGACGACAAGGACCGTGTGGTCCTCAAGTCCGACGGCAACGCGGCCTACATCGCCGGTGACATCGCCTACTTCCTGGACAAGCGGGACCGCGGTTTCGACCTGTGCATCTACATGCTCGGTGCCGACCATCACGGGTACATCGCCCGTCTCAAGGCCGCGGCGGCGGCACTGGGGGACGACCCCGCGGCGATCGAGGTCCTCATCGGGCAGATGGTCAGCCTCGTGCGGGACGGCGTCCCGGTCAAGATGAGCAAGCGCGCCGGCACCGTCATCACGCTCGACGACCTGGTGGACGCGATCGGGGTGGACGCCGCTCGGTATGCGCTCATCCGCTCATCGGTGGACCAGACCATGGACATCGATCTGCAGTTGTGGACGTCGGCGACCAACGACAACCCGGTCTTCTACGTCCAGTACGCGCACGCCCGCCTGTGTTCCCTCGCCCGGAACGCCGCCGACCTGGGGGTCACCACCGACGCCGCCGACCTCGCGCTCCTGGTCGAGGACCGGGAGGGCGCGCTCATCCGGACCATCGGTGAGTTCCCCCGGGTCGTGGCGAGCGCGGCCGAACTGCGCGAACCGCACCGGGTCGCCAGGTATCTCGAGGAACTCGCGGGCGCCTATCACCGCTTCTACGACACGTGTCGCGTCCTGCCGATGGGTGACGAGGAGGCGGGGCCGCTCCACGCCGCCCGGCTCGCGCTCAGCACGGCGACCCGACAGACGCTGGCGAACGGACTGCGGCTGATCGGCGTCACCGCCCCGGAGAAGATGTGAGCGCGCACCCGGCCGGGTCCCGGCACGAGTTCCCGCACGCGCCCGGGATCGGCGAGCGTCCCACCGACGCGGGCGGGGTGATGGCCCTGGATCCGGCGGTCTGGCCGCGCGGTGCGGGTCGTCGCGGGGACGGGGTGGTGGAGTTCGCCGGGGTCGCGGCGGATGAGCTGGCGGCCGAGTTCGGCACCCCGTTGTTCGTCATCGACGAGGATGACTTCCGCTCGCGCTGCCGCGAGATGGCGGAGGCCTTCGGGGGCGCCGACCGGGTCCACTACGCGTCCAAGGCGTTCCTGTGTACCGAGGTGGCGCGCTGGGTGGCGGAGGAGGGGTTGAGCCTGGACGTCGCCTCCGGTGGCGAGCTCGCGGTGGCCCTTCGTGCGGGGTTCCCGACGGACGGGATAACCGTGCACGGCAACAACAAGTCCGCCGACGAACTCAGGCTCGCCGTGCGCAGCGGGGTCGGGCACGTCGTCCTCGACTCGATGTCCGAGATCGCCCTGCTCGACCGCATCGCCGCCGAGGAGGGCGTGGTCCAGGACGTCTTCATCCGGGTGACGGTGGGCGTGGAGGCGCACACCCACGAGTTCATCGCCACCGCCCACGAGGACCAGAAGTTCGGGTTCTCCCTCGCTGGCGGTGCGGCGATGGCGGCCGTCCGCGGGGTGTTCGAGGCACCGCACATCCGGCTCACCGGCCTGCACAGCCACATCGGGTCCCAGATCTTCGACGTCGACGGCTTCGAACTCGCCGCGCGCCGCGTGATCGGCCTCCTGCGCGACATCGTCGACGAGTTCGGTGTCGAGCGCACGGCCCAGCTCGATCACCTGGACCTGGGTGGCGGACTGGGCATCAGCTACGTCGCCTCCGACGACCCGCCCCCGGTCGCCCAGCTGGCCGCCGCGCTGACGGAGATCGTCGACGGCTTCTCACGGGACGTCGGCCTCGCGCCCCCCACGCTGGTCGTCGAACCCGGACGGGCGATCGCCGGACCCGGCACCGTCACCCTCTACGAGGTGGGCGTGGTCAAGGACGTCGAGCTCGCGGGTGGGGAGAGCCGCCGCTACATCAGTGTCGACGGCGGGATGAGCGACAACATCCGGACGGCGTTGTACGACGCCGTGTACGACGCCCGGCTGGTGGGCCGCGCCTCGTCGGCGGAACCCGTCGTGGCGAGGCTCGTGGGCAAGCACTGCGAGAGCGGTGACGTGGTGGTGCGTGACCTGTGGATGCCGGAGGACGTCGGTGCGGGTGACCTGGTGGCCGTCGCGGCGACCGGGGCCTACTGCTACTCGATGTCGAGCCGGTACAACCTGATCGGGCGGCCCGCGGTGGTCGCGGTCCGCGACGGACGGGCACGCCTGGTGCTCCGACGTGAAACCCTGGACGATCTGACGAGCTTGGAGGTGGGACAGTGAGCGACGCAACGGCGTCAGGCGTGCGACCCGTGGGAGTGGCGGTGCTCGGAATGGGCACCGTCGGCACCGAGGTCATCCGCTACATGACGGAGAACGCGGAGGCTCTCGCCTCCCGCATCGGGGCCCCGTTGGCCCTGCGGGGTGTCGCCGTGCGCGACCTGACCCGCGATCGCGGGGTGGACCCGGAGCTCCTGACCGCGGACCCGGCCTCGCTCGTCTCCCGGGACGACGTCGACGTCGTCGTCGAACTGATGGGCGGCATCGACGTGCCGCGTCCCCTCCTCCTCGAGGCGCTCCGTCACGGCAAGGCCGTGGTCACCGCGAACAAGGCGCTGCTGGCCGAGTACACCGACGAACTGGCGGAGGCCGCGGACTCGACCCGCACCGACCTGTACTTCGAGGCGGCCGTGGCCGGCGCGATCCCGGTGATCGGACCGCTGCGTCGCTCGATGGCCGGCGACCAGGTCGAGCGTGTCCTCGGGATCGTCAACGGCACCACCAACTACATCCTCTCCGCGATGGGGGCCACGGGCGCCGATTACGCGGAGACCCTCGCGGAGGCCTCCCGGCTGGGGTACGCGGAGGCCGATCCCACGGCGGATGTCGAGGGGTACGACGCGGCGGCCAAGGCCGCGATCCTGGCCTCGATCGCATTCCACAGCCGGGTGACGGCGGGCGACGTCTACCGGGAGGGGATCTCCAGGATCTCGCCCGACGACTTCGCCTCCGCCCGCGACATGGACTGCACCATCAAGCTGCTCGCGATCTGCGAGAAGCTGCGGCGGGAGGACGGCAGCGAGGCCGTCTCGGCGCGCGTGTACCCCGCGTTGTTGCCCAACAGCCATCCGCTCGCCACCGTCAACGGCGCCTTCAACGCCGTCGTGGTGGAGGCGGAGGCGGCCGGCCGTCTCATGTTCTACGGGCAGGGTGCGGGAGGTTCCCCGACCGCCTCCGCCGTGCTCGGGGACATGGTCGCGGCGGCCCGCAACAAGGTGGACTCGGGTCGCGCACCCGGCGAGTCGACCTACGCGGCCCTCCCCGTGGCCTCGATGGACGAGGTCTCCACGCGGTACCACGTGCGGATGCGTGTGGCCGACAAGCCCGGGGTGCTGGCGCTGGTCGCCGCCGAGTTCTCCCGCCACGGGGTGTCCATCGCCCAGGTGCGGCAGACCGAGGTCGAGTTCCCGGAGTCGGAGCTCGACGATTCCGAGCCCACCGCGGAGCTCACCGTCCTGACCCACCGCGCCTCGGAGCGCGCGCTCGCCGACACGGTCGCCGCGCTCTCCGACCAGGACGCGGTCTCGGTCATCACCAGCGTCATCCGACTCGAGGGAGTGGACACCGAATGAGCAGCACCCATCAGCCCGTGCACCACCGCTGGCCCGGCCTCATCGAGGCCTACCGCGACCGGCTCCCGATCGGGGACGCCTGGGAGCCGGTGACGCTCTTCGAGGGCGGGACCCCGCTCCTCCCGGCGCCCTACCTCTCAGGGGTCACGGGGTGCGAGGTCTACCTCAAGGTGGAGGGCCTCAACCCGACGGGCTCGTTCAAGGACCGCGGCATGACCATGGCCGTCACCGACGCCAGGGCGAGGGGCCAGAAGGCCGTCCTGTGTGCCTCGACCGGGAACACCTCCGCCTCGGCCGCCGCGTATGCGACCCGCGCCGGGATGGGCTGCGCGGTTCTCATCCCGCAGGGCAAGATCGCGGCGGGGAAGCTGGCGCAGGCGGTCATGCACGGGGCGACGATCATCCAGGTGGACGGCAACTTCGACGACTGCCTGGAGCTGGCCCGTAAGACCACCGCCACGTACGCGGAGATCGGTCTGGTCAACTCGGTCAACCCGGTGCGGATCGAGGGCCAGAAGACCGCCGCGTTCGAGATCGTCGACGTGCTCGGACGCGCACCCGATCTGCACTTCCTCCCGGTGGGCAACGCGGGCAACATCACCGCGTACTGGAAGGGCTACAGCGAGTACCACGCGGACGGCATCGTCTCGACCCGCCCGCGGATGATGGGCGTGCAGGCCGCGGGCGCGGCGCCCCTCGTGGACGGGGCGCCGGTCAAGAACCCGGAGACCATCGCCACCGCCATCCGCATCGGCGCGCCGGCGTCCTGGGACGGCGCCGTCGCCGCCCGTGACCAGTCCGGTGGCACGTTCCGCAAGCGCACCGACGAGCAGATCCTCGAGGCGTACCGCACGGTTGCGGGCAAGGACGGCGTGTACGTGGAGCCGGCCTCCGCGGCGTCGGTCGCGGGACTGCTCGACGCGCACGCCAACGGGGAACTCGAGCCCGGTCAGACGATCGTCTGCACCGTCACCGGCAACGGGCTCAAGGACCCGGACACCGCCCTCCTGGGCATGCCCGAGGTGGAGGCCATCCCGGTGGATCCGACCGCCGTCGCCGGCGCTCTCGGGTTGGAATGAGCGACGTGACCGGTACCGGCCCCGAGGTCTTCGGCAGCTCCGGGGGACGTATCCTGCCGGTCGGTCGCTCGGTCACCGTCGAGGTGCCCGCGTCCAGCGCCAACCTCGGGCCGGGTTTCGACGCCCTGGGCGTGGCGCTGGGCCTGTACGACACCATCACGGTGACCACCATCGGCTCGGGGCTCGAGCTCGAGGTCTCGGGCGAGGGGGCCGGTCAGGTCCCCGCCGACGCCTCCCACCTGGTCGCGAAGGCGGTGGAGGCGGGACTGCGGGCCGGCGGCACGGGCGCCCCTGGGGTCAGGATCGCCTGTACCAACGCGATACCGCACTCCCGGGGTCTCGGGTCCTCCGCGTCCGCCGCGGTGGGTGGACTGGTCGCGGCGAACGGTCTCATGGGCGGCGTGTTGACCGACGAGCACCTGGTACAGCTCGCGAGCGAGTTCGAGGGGCATCCCGACAACGCGGCGGCGAGCGTGCTCGGCGGGGTCGTGGTCTCGTGGACCGAGCGATCGGCGACCGCCGTGACCTACCGCGCGGTGCGCATGGACGTCGATCCGACGATCGTCGCCACCGTGCTGGTGCCGGCCGAGACCTCGTCGACGGCGCAGACCCGGGGCTTGCTCCCGGAGATGGTCCCCCACGAGGACGCGGCCTTCAACGCCAGTCGGGCCGCACTGATGTCGGTGGCCCTGGCCTCGCACCCGGAGTTCCTCCTGGCCGCGACCGAGGACAGGCTCCACCAGTCCTACCGGGCCCCGGCGCTCGTCGGCACCACCGAGTGGGTCGGCCGGCTCCGGGACCGTGGACTCGCCGCGACGGTCTCCGGGGCGGGCCCCACCGTCCTGGTGCTGGGGACCTCCGCGCTGCCCGCGGACCTGCGCGGGGACGCCGAGGCGCAGGGATGGCAGGTCCTGGATCTCCGGATCGCGGAGGGCGCCCGGGTTCTCGTCGGGGAGTGAGGACGTCCGCTCGCACGACGGGGGTTCACGGCCGGGCCGTGACCCCGGTCAGGCGGTGGAGCCCGGTGAGATGGTCGTGACCTGATAGGCCCCGTCGGCGTGGAGGGCACGGATCGCCCGCTTGTCGTACTTTCCGACCGACGTGCGGGGGATGTCGTCGACGAACGCCCAGTGGTCCGGTCGCTTCCACAGTTCCACATGGCCCTCCAGCGACTCCCAGAGCGCCCGCGCGGTGGCGGACGCGCCGGGTTTGAGGTGGACCAGGACCATGGGGCGGTTGCCCCAGCGTTCGTCCGGTACGCCGATCACCGCGGCATCGGCCACCCGCTCGTCCCGCAGTACGGCGTGCTCGAGTTCCACCGAGGAGATCAGCTCGCCCCCCGAGGCGATGATGTCGTCCACCCGGTCGACCACGTCGAGGTAGCCCCTGGGGGAGATGGTCGCCATGTCCCCGGTGCGCAGCCAACCGTCGACGAACCGGTCGGTCGCGTCGTCGCCGAGATAGCGTGCGGTGACCCAGGGTCCTCTGATCTGTAGCTCGCCGACCGACCACCCGTCGTTCGGCAGGACACGCCCGGCTTCGACGATCCGGGCCTCGACCCCGGCGGGGAACCTGCCCTGCCCGAGGATCTGTGCCCGGCGGTGGGTCGCGGACGAATGGGGGTCGGCCCGGGCGAACGTGGCGATCGGGCTCGACTCGGTCAGGCCGTAGGCCTGCATGATGGTGACCCCGTGTCGCGTGACGAACGCGTCGAACAGCGCCTCCGGCACCGGCGAGCCTCCGACCAGGACCTCGCCCAGGTGGCCGAGCGGCTGGGGGTTGGTCTCCAGCCGGCGGAGGAGGCGCTGCAGGGAGGCCGGCGTGGTCGCGACCTTGTTGGGTCTGAACGTGGCGAGCAGATCGGCCAGGTCGCGGCCGGAGTGCATGGCCTGACCAGGTCGCGGCCGGGCGGTGATGATGCTCGCCCCGGTCATGAACGCCGCGTAGGGCAGGCCCCAGGACAGGACGTGGTACATCGGCACGGTCGTCAGGACGGTGTCCCCGCTGCGGAGCGCCGCGCTCTCGGCCATGCACATCTGCATCGAGTGCAGCCAGATCGAGCGGTGGGTGAACGCCACCGCCTTGGACAGGCCGGTCGTGCCGGAGGTGTAGGCCAGCGCCGCCGCGGCGCGTTCGTCCAGCTCGGGCCACTGATAGGTGGTCGGCCGTCCGTCGAGGAGGGCCTCCAGGGCGTGGAGTTCCACCTCGTGACCGTCCCCGGACAGGTCGGTGGTGTCCCCGGCGACCCGGGCGTCGAAGACGACGAGGTGGCGCACGTGCTCCAGGTCGGCGACCACCTCGAGTGCGAGAGAGAGCAGTTCGGGATCCACCAACACGACGGAGACGTCGTTGTCGCGGAGCGCCGCGAGGAGGAAGGACCGGGACCTAAGGACGTTGACCGACAGCGCGACGGCTCCCATCGACGGGATCGCGAACAGCGACTCGACGACCTCGGTGCGGCTGCCGGACAGAACGGCCACGACGTCACCCTCGCCCACGCCGAGATCGGTGAGGGCGTGGGCCAGGGCCGCGGCCCTGGCGGCGATCACGTCGAACCGAAGGGTCCGGGGCTCCATGTCCCCGACGAAACCGGTGACCGTGGAGCCGGAGTGGCGCTCTGCGGCGTGGTCGAGGATCCGGGACACGAGCAACGGGGTGTCGAGCATCGTTCCGAACATCAGACCTCCTTCCGCGCGGCCGCAGTGGGCTGTAGGTTACCGCCCGTCGACCGGGATGCGGACACGCCCGTGGGACTCGCGAGGGGGACGCGTGTGGAGACCGACTGCGGGTAGTATGCTTGCCGAAGCCACGGACGCCCGGTCGTCCCCGCATCCCGAGACATCTCCAGTTCACCGTCCGCCTCGGCGGACGGCAGCTCGTGAGTAGGTCACGGTGGGAGCGGCCGAACGGCGAGTGGTCAACTGGGATTGTCGTGCCCGTGAGTGGGTCTCGTCCGTAGTCGACGGTCAACATGACGTCGGCGCGGTGGGCGTCACCTCGTGTACATCCCCCTCAGACGAATCCGTGTCCGGCCAGTTCGCCGCCACGGAAGGCCTCAGCGGCCACCCGGGACGCCCGTCCGCGTCCCGGACAGTTGCTCGGTGCGAAGCGGTGGACACCGCCTCGGCCCGGGCCCAGAAAGGACACCCGTGACCTCGACGGAAACCCACTCCACGCCTCCGCAGGGTGCCGCACTGGCAGCCATGCGACTGGCGGACCTCAAGTCCCTGGCGCAGCAGATGGGCCTCAAGGGCCTGTCAGGCAAGCGCAAGGGCGATCTGGTGGCGATGATCGACTCCGCCCGCGGCGGGAAGTCCCAGGCTCCCGCCCAGTCCGCGCCGGCCGCGACCGCGGAGAGTGCCCCCCGGTCCGACGCGCAGAAGCCGCCGAGTGGCCAGCAGCCCGCGCGCGAACCCAGGAAGGCGGACGAGGGTTCGACTCGGGGTGGCGGTGAGGCGCCCGCCGAGAGCCGGGGCCGCGGGGACGGGCAGGACCAGGGCGAACGGAACCGTCGCGAGGACGGCCCGCGCGGCGGTGGCCAGAACCAGAACCAGGCGCAGGGTCAGAACCAGGCACAGAACCAGTCGCAGGGTCAGAACCAGGGGAACCGGCAGCGTCGGGGCGGGCAGAACCGCGACGACCAGGGCTCGGGTCGTC
>NZ_JAALED010000390.1:11027-13812 GCF_014145155.1 Dietzia sp. B19
AGCAGGGCGGGGACAACGGCCCGCGCGGCGACGGTCAGAACCGTGATGACGACGACGGGAGCGGCCGCGGTCGTCGAAGCCGTCGCCGGCGTGAGCGCAACCGCGGTGGTGGCGGTGGCCGTCCGTCGGAGGGCGAGACCGAGGTGCGGGACGACGACGTCCTCCAGCCGGTCGCCGGGATCCTCGACGTGTTGGACAACTACGCGTTCGTCCGCACCTCCGGTTACCTCGCGGGTTCGAACGACGTCTACGTCTCGATGAACATGATCCGCAAGCACGGCCTGCGTCGTGGCGACGCGATCACCGGCGCGGTCAAGATGCCGCGGGACGGCCAGAGCGACACCCAGAACGACGGGCCCGGCGGCGGGCAGGGTGGCGGTCGTGGCGGCAATCAGGGTGGCAAGAACCGGGCGAAGTTCAACCCGCTGGTCAGGATCGACTCGGTCAACGGAGGGCCCCTCGAGGATGCCCGCAACCGTCCGGAGTTCGGCAAGCTCACGCCGCTCTACCCCAACCAGCGTCTGCGCCTCGAGACAGAGAAGAACATCCTCTCTACCCGCGTGATCGACCTGATCATGCCCATCGGCAAGGGGCAGCGAGCGCTGATCGTCTCCCCGCCCAAGGCGGGCAAGACCACGATCCTGCAGAACATCGCCAACTCGATCGCGGTCAACAACCCCGAATGCCACCTCATGGTCGTGCTCGTCGACGAGCGACCGGAGGAGGTGACCGACATGCAGAGGTCGGTCAAGGGTGAGGTCATCGCCTCGACCTTCGACCGTCCGCCGTCGGATCACACCCAGGTCGCCGAACTCGCGATCGAGCGGGCCAAGCGGCTGGTGGAGATGGGGCAGGACGTCGTGGTCCTCCTCGACTCGATCACCCGGCTGGGCCGCGCCTACAACAACTCGTCGCCCGCGTCGGGGCGCATCCTGTCCGGTGGTGTCGACTCCACGGCGCTCTATCCGCCCAAGCGGTTCCTGGGGGCGGCGCGCAACATCGAGAACGGTGGGTCCCTGACCATCATCTCCACGGCGATGGTCGAGACCGGGTCCGCCGGCGACACGGTGATCTTCGAGGAGTTCAAGGGCACCGGCAACGCCGAGCTCAAACTGGACCGGCGCATCGCCGAGCGGCGCGTGTTCCCGGCGGTCGACGTGGGCCCCTCGGGCACGCGCAAGGAAGAGCTTCTGATGACGCCCGAGGAGGCCGGTGTCATGCACAAGCTGCGGCGCGTGCTGTCGGGCCTCGACTCGCACCAGGCCATCGACCTCCTGATGTCGCAACTGCGCAAGACCAACACCAACTACGAGTTCCTGTTGCAGGTGGCCAAGACGACCCCGACACTGCCGCAGGACGAGGAGTGACAGAGGCCCCGGGACGATCGCCGTCCTCGGTCGACGACGTCCTCTCCGAGTACGGGGGCCTCGAGGCGCAGCTGTCGGACCCGGCGCTCCACGAGGACCCGGTGGCCGCGCGCAGGGTGGGCAAGCGATTCGCCGAGCTGACCCCCGTGGTGCAGTGCTACCGCGCGCTGGAGTCGACCCGGGGCGATCTGTCCGCCGCGCGTGAACTGGCCGGTGACGACTCGTCGTTCGCCGAGGAGGCCGAGCGGTTGGCGACCGAGGCCACGCGCCTGGAGTCGCGCCTGGCCGACCTGTTGGCACCGCGGGACCCCCATGACGCGGACGACGTGCTCATGGAGATCAAGTCCGGCGAGGGAGGGGAGGAGTCGGCCCTGTTCGCGGCGGACCTGGCCCGCATGTACACGCGGTACGCCGAGAAGCACGGGTGGGTCGTCGAGGTCCTCGGGGTGACCGAGTCCGACCTGGGCGGCTACAAGGACGCCTCGTTCTCCATCCGGTCCCGGCACCCCTCCCGCGAGGGCGTGTGGTCGCGACTGAAGTTCGAGGGCGGGGTGCACCGCGTCCAGCGGGTACCGGTCACCGAGTCGCAGGGCCGGGTCCACACGTCGGCCGCCGGCGTGCTGGTGTTCCCGGAGCCCGAGGACGTGGGGCCGGTCGAGATCGACGAGTCGGATCTGCGGATCGACGTCTACCGCTCGTCCGGCAAGGGCGGGCAGGGTGTCAACACCACCGACTCGGCGGTGCGGATCACGCACCTGCCCACCGGAACTGTCGTCACGTGTCAGAACGAACGCAGTCAGCTGCAGAACAAGCAGCGCGCACTCGAGGTCCTCGCCGCCCGGCTCCAGGCGGCGGCCGAGGAGGCCGCGAGCGCCGAGGCCTCCGAGGGCAGGTCCACCCAGGTCCGTACCGTCGACCGGTCGGAGCGGATCCGCACCTACAACTTCCCGGAGAACCGCATCGCGGATCACCGGGTCGGGTTCAAGGCGCACAATCTCGACGCCGTGCTCGACGGTGACCTCGACGCGGTCCTGGACGCCCTGGCCGCCGAGGACCGTCGCAGACGTATGGAAGACGCGTAGGCCGTGGACCCCCGCCCCGTGCCGGCGACCGGGGTCGTGAGGTCGGCGGCGCGCGAGCTACAGGCGGCCGGCATCGACTCCGCACTCGTGGAGGCGCAGTTGATCTGCGCACACGTCCTGGGTGTCGGACGCTCCGCGCTCCCACTTGTCGAGGGGGTGGGCGCGGCCGGGGTCGCCGAGGTCGGACGGATAGTCGCCGCCCGCACCCGCGACCGGACCCCGCTCCAGTACCTGCTCGGCCGGGCCGTGTCGGGGCGACTCGACCTCGCGGTGGGCCCGGGGGTCTTCATCCCCAGGCCGGAGACGGAACTGCTCGTCGAGGACACGCTGTCCGCC
>NZ_JAALED010000391.1:0-3834 GCF_014145155.1 Dietzia sp. B19
CGGCGACGAACGCCCCCGGCGGTCGGGGATCGCGACCGGCGCGTACGTCGGCCACCGCCTCGGCGAAGGCCTCGCCGTCCGGGTACCGACGAGTCGGATCCTTGACCATGGCGTCGGCGAGGAGCCTGCGGACCGGCGGCGGCACCGAGTCGGGCAGCGGGGGCGGCGTCTCCCGGACGTGCATCATCGCCACGCTCACCGGCGAGTCGGCCACGAACGGCCTGCGCCCGGAGACGCACTCGTACCCCACCACGCCGAGCGAGTACACGTCACCGGCCGGGGTGGTCTCGTGGCCCATGGCCTGCTCGGGGGCGATGTACTGGGCGGTGCCCACGACCATCCCGGCCTGCGTGACCGCCGCGGACCCCATCGACTTGGCGATGCCGAAATCGGTGAGCTTGACCTGCCCGGAGGGCGTGATGAGGATGTTGCCCGGCTTGACGTCCCGGTGCACCAACCCGATCGCGTGCGCGGCGTTGAGTGCGCGACCGGTCTGCTCGAGCATGTCGAGCGTGTGGCGCAGCGGGAGCGACCCCTCGCGGGACAGGACGTCGGACAGGGGCTCGCCCACCACGAGCTCCATGACCAGGTAGGACAGTGGACTGCCCGAGGCCGGGTCGTCGATCTGCCCGTAGTCGTAGACCGTCGCGATCCCCGGGTGGGAGATCCGCGCCGTCACCTTGGCCTCGGACCGGAACCGCTCCACGAACTCCTGGTCGGAGGAGAACTCGGCCTTGAGCACCTTCACCGCCACGTGCCGGTCCAGCACCGCGTCGGCCGCCTCCCAGACCTGGCCCATCCCGCCCGTGGCGATCAGGCGCAACAGGCGGTACCGGCCGGACAGGAGCGCTCCGGAGTTGAGGCTCATCCGGCGCCCCCGAGGAGGGCGCCGAGGACCTCGCGCCCGATGGGGGCGGCGTAGGTGGAGCCCACGGTGTCGCGGGTGACGCCCGGCCCGGATTCGATCGCCACGGCCACGGCCACGTCCTGGCCGGGCACGAACGCGATGTACCAGGTGTAGGGGACGGACTCCGCGGCATCCACGCCGTGCTCCGCGGTGCCGGTCTTGGAGGCGATGGTCACCCCGGGCAGGCCGCCCCCGGCGTTGCGCTCCGCGCCCTCCATGAGTTCGGTGAGGGTGCCGGCCTGCTCGTCGGTGAGGGCGCGTCCGGCGTCCTCGGGGGTGAACCCCTGCACCACGGAGAGGTCCGGCGCCGTGAGCGAGCGGATCAGCTGCGGCTGCATACGCACCCCACCGTTGGACACGGTGGCGGCCACCATGGCGTTCTGCAGGGTGGTCATGCGGACATCGCTCTGACCGATCGAGCTCATGGCGAGCTGGGCGGCGTCCTCCATCTGGCCGAGCCCGGACGGCGCCGCGGGGATCCCGAGCTCGTCCGGCTCACCGCCGTCCACACCGAAGCGCTCGGCCATCTCGGTGAACGCGTCGGCACCGATCTCCTGGCTGAGCTCCACGAAGGGCACGTTGCAGGAGAGCTCGAACGCGGTGCGGAGGGTGACGGTGCCGCCACCGCAGGTCTGGCCGGCGTAGTTCTGCAGGAACGTGGAGGTTCCGGGCAGCAGTGTGCGGTCCGCGCCGGAGACCGGGGTCTCCGGTCCCATCCCGGACTCGAGGGCGGCGGCGGTGGTGATGACCTTCATGGTGGACCCGGGAGGCAGGGACTGCTGGGTGGCGTGGTTGAGCAGCGGCCGGTCGGGGCTCTGCTCGATCCGCGCCATCTCCTGCGTGCGGACGGTCTGCTCCTGGCTGGACAGGGCGTTGGGATCGAAGGACGGGCTGGAGGCCAGCGCCAGGACCTCGCCGGTGGAGGGTCGGACCGCCGCCACGGAACCCACGAAGGGTCCCTGGCCCGCGCCCCGCTGCAGCGCCGCGTAGGCGACCTCCTGGGCGACGGGGTCGAGCGTCAGCTCCACCGAACCGCCCTGGGGGGTGCGCCCGGAGATGAGCCCCGAGATGCGCTGGGAGAGCAGCCGCGGGTCGGACCCGTTGAGGAACGCGTCCTGGGACTGTTCGATCCCCGAGGTGGCGAACTGCAGGGAGTAGTACCCGACCGTCGGGCCGAACGCGGTCGGACCGGTGGGATAGGTGCGCTCGAACTCGTACCTGCCCTCGGAGGGGACCGACATGGCCAGCACCCGGCCGCCGGCGGTGATCTGCCCGCGCTGGCGGGAGTACTCGTCGAGCAGCATCCGGGTGTTGCGGGGGTCGGCGCGCAGGTCGTCGGCGCGGAAGACCTGCACCCAGGTGAGCTGGAGGAGCAGCGCGACCACCATGACGATGGCGGCGATCGCGATCCTGCGGATGGCGGCGTTCACGCGGCGCTCACCCGGACTTCCGGACGCGGGCCAGCAGCGGGGTCCGCATCATGCCCGTGGCGGCCTCGGCGAGCGCGGGTGTCTGACGCGGGGTCGGCAGCGGCCGCCGGGCGTCGTCCGACAACCGGAGCAGGATGGCCAGCAGGGCGTAGTTGGCGAGCAGGCTCGACCCGCCGTAGGCCATGAAGGGCAGGGTGAGCCCGGTGAGCGGGATGAGGGTGGAGACCCCGCCGACCACCACGAACACCTGGATGGCCACGGTGAAGGCCAGGCCGACGGCGACGAGTTTGCCGAAGCTGTCCCTGATGGTCAGACCCACGCGGATCCCGCGCAGGACGATGATCGTGTAGATCATCAGCACGGCGGCGAGGCCGATCAGGCCCAGTTCCTCGCCGATCGTGGAGGTGATGAAGTCGGTGCCCGCGAACGGCACCTGGTCCGGCCGCCCGTTGCCGAGTCCGGTGCCGCCCATGCCGCCGGAGGCGAGACCGAACAGGGCCTGCGAGCTCTGATAGCCGCCGGTGTCGAAGTAGGCGAAGGGGTCCTGCCAGATCTGGAACCGCACCCGCACGTGCCCGAAGAGGGCGTAGGCCAGCACGCCACCGATACCCACCAGCACCACGCCGATGAGCAACCAGCTGACCCGCTCGGTGGCCACGTAGAGCATGGTCAGCACGGTGGCGAAGAGCAGGAGCGCCATGCCGAGGTCCGTGTTGAACACCAGCACGCCCAGGGACAGGAACCACGCCACGATGATCGGCCCGAGGTCACGCCCGCGGGGCAGGTCCACG
This sequence comes from Dietzia sp. B19, assembly GCF_014145155.1. Classification (NCBI taxonomy): domain Bacteria; kingdom Bacillati; phylum Actinomycetota; class Actinomycetes; order Mycobacteriales; family Dietziaceae; genus Dietzia; species Dietzia sp. B19. The sequence continues at coordinate 3,129 of NZ_JAALED010000391.1, forward strand.
CCGAGGATCCGCCGACCGGCGCTGGTGAACAGCTCCCGCTTCTCGACCAGGATCGAGGCGAAGAAGATGATGAGCAGGATCTTGGCGAACTCGCCGGGCTGGATGGTGAAGCCGGGCAGGATGATCCAGTTCTTGGCGCCGTTGATCTCGGAGAACCGGGCGGGCAGCACCGCCGGGATCGCCAGCAACACCAGGCCGGCGAAACCCATGGTGTAGCCGTACCGGGACAGCACCCGGTGGTCCCGGAGGAAGTACAACACGGCCGCCATGAAGGCCAGCCCGATGAGGGTCCACAGCAGCTGCCGGGTGACGTCCATCCCCGGCGGGTCGGTGCCGTTGGCCACGGCGCGCGCCGCGTACGCCAGGTCGAGGCGGTAGATCAGCACCAGGCCCAGGCCGTTGAGCAGGGCGACGGCCGGCAGGAGCACCGGGTCCGAGAAGGGGGCCAACCACCGGATCAGCAGGTGGGCGCCGCCGCACAGACCGAGGTAGGCGAGGGTGAGCCAGAGCAGTGTGAGGCTGAGTTCCTGCTCCTGGGCCAGCTGGACCAGGAGCAGTGCGAATCCGACGATCACCGAGGCGGCGACCAGCAGGACGAGCTCCTTGCCGCGGCGGGGCGGGGCCGGAGCCGCCTGCGTTCCGGGTACGGGGGCGGCCACGGGTCAGCTCACCGCCCGGCAGTCGACTCCCGGCACGGGGGCCGGGG
>NZ_JAALED010000392.1:0-1862 GCF_014145155.1 Dietzia sp. B19
GAGCAGCCGATCGCGCCGACGGGCGGTCCGGGTCGGGGGAGGACTCCACTGATGACGACTCCGACGACTCCGATGGATCACCGTCCGGGTCGCGTCGGCGCCGCCGTCGCCGTCGTCGTGGAGGGGGTTCGGGCAACGACGACACCCAGTCCTCCGGAGACGACTCTCCCGACACCGAGGTCCAGGAACAGCGCGAGCCGCGCCGTCGCCCCGCGCGTAGCGGCCAGGCCTCCGGATCCGGCTCGTCGAACGACGAGGTCCAGGGCATCACCGGATCGACCCGGCTGGAGGCCAAGCGCCAGCGGCGCCGCGACGGGCGCGATGCCGGCCGTCGCCGCCAGCCCATCCTCTCCGAGTCCGAGTTCCTCGCCCGCCGCGAGTCCGTCGACCGCGTGATGGTGGTCCGGGAGAAGAAGCGCGGCGACGGCAAGGGGATCATGACCCAGGTCGGCGTGCTGGAGGACAAGGTCCTCGTGGAGCACTTCGTCACCACCGAGTCCGCTCGCTCCATGGTGGGCAACGTCTACCTCGGCCGCGTCCAGAACGTTCTTCCGAGCATGGAGGCCGCGTTCGTCGACATCGGCCGCGGTCGCAACGGCGTCCTGTACGCGGGCGAGGTCAACTGGGAGGCCGCCGGGCTCGGCGGCAAGGCCCGGCGGATCGAACAGGCGCTCAGGCCCGGCGACATGGTCCTGGTGCAGGTCACCAAGGATCCCATCGGCCAGAAGGGTGCCCGTCTGACCACGCAGATCTCGCTGGCCGGCCGATTCCTCGTGTACGTGCCCGACGGCAACTCCACCGGCATCTCCCGCAAGCTGCCCGACACCGAGCGTCGTCGCCTCAAGGCCATCCTCAAGGACGTCGTTCCCGAGGGCTCGGGCGTGATCATCCGGACGGCGGCCGAGGGGGTCAGCGAGGAGGAGATCGGCCGGGACGTCGAACGGCTGGCGGCCCAGTGGGCCGAGATCGCCGAGGCCTCCGCCAAGCGGACCTCCGCCGGTGCCGGCACGCCGGTCGCCCTGTACGAGGAGCCGGACCTGCTGGTCAAGGTGGTGCGCGACCTGTTCAACGAGGACTTCTCCTCGCTGGTGATCCAGGGCGACACCTCCTGGGACACCGTGCACGACTACGTCTCGAGGGTGGCGCCGGAGATGACCGAGCGGCTGGAGCGGTACGACAACCCCGACGTCGACGTGTTCTCCACCCACCGCGTGGACGAGCAACTGGCCAAGGCACTCGACCGCAAGGTGTGGCTGCCCTCCGGCGGCTCGCTGGTGATCGACCGCACCGAGGCCATGACGGTCATCGACGTCAACACGGGCAAGTACACGGGCTCGGGCGGCAACCTCGAGGAGACCGTCACCAAGAACAACCTCGAGGCGGCCGAGGAGATCGTGCGCCAACTGCGCCTGCGCGACGTGGGTGGGATGGTGATCATCGACTTCATCGACATGGTCCTCGAGGCCAACCGCGACCTCGTCCTGCGCCGGCTCACCGAGGCGCTGGGTCGCGATCGCACCCGGCACCAGGTCTCCGAGGTCACCTCGCTGGGGCTGGTCCAGCTCACCCGCAAGAAGTTGGGCACGGGTCTCGTCGAGGCGTTCTCCACGCCCTGCGAGCACTGCCAGGGCCGTGGCCTGATCGTGCACGCCGACCCTGTCCACACCGAGTCGCACAACGCCGACGAGCCGGGCTCCCGGCGCGGACGCAAGCGCGGCGGCAAGGGATCGGAGTCGGATCAGTCCGACTCCTCGGCCACCTCGTCGGCCGCACCGAGGCAGGTGCCGAAGAAGGACGGGCCGGCGCCGGCCGCGCACCCGGCCGCACTCGCGATCGCCCGTCAGGAGGCCGAGCAGGCGGCC
>NZ_JAALED010000393.1:0-1520 GCF_014145155.1 Dietzia sp. B19
GTCCAGGTCCACGGAGGCGGCCAGGCGATCCGCGAGGTGGTCGAGGCTGCCGGCCGCCCCCGGTCGCTCGGCCGCCGGGACCAACCCGAGGTGCCGTGACGGGGCGGTGACCTCGTCGTCCCGGCTGAGCACGCCGAGGACGGGGATCCCCAGTGGCTCGAGTGCGCGGCGCACCTCGTCCGAGTGCCGGACGGACCCGGCCTTGTTGAGGATCACCCCGCCGATCCGGACGGACGGGTCGAACGTCGCCATCCCCAGCACCACGGCCGCGATGCTGCGCGAGGCGTGGGAGATGTCCACCACCAGCAGGACCGGGGTGTCGGTGAGGCCGGCGACGTGGGCGGTGGAGGAGAAGCCGTCGCCCCCGATCTGGCCGTCGTACAGGCCCATCACGCCCTCGATCACCGCGACGTCGGCCGGCCGCGGCGCGGCCTGCGCGCCGTGTAGCAGGAGGGGGACGATCCTGTCCTCGCCGACCAGGTGCGGGTCGAGGTTGCGGCCCGGCCGCCCGGTGGCGAGCTCGTGGTATCCCGGGTCGATGTAGTCGGGGCCGACCTTGTGGCCCGAGACCGTCAGGCCCCTGCGCCGCAGGGCCGCCATGAGCCCGGTGGCGACGGTGGTCTTGCCGTGACCCGACGCCGGAGCGGCCACCACGAGCCGGGGCAGGTCGGTGCGCGATCCGGTCACCACTCGATCCCCCTCTGACCCTTCTGGCCGGCGTCCATCGGGTGTTTGACCTTGGTCATCTCGGTGACCAGGTCTGCGGCTGCGACCAGTCGGGGGTCGGCGTCGCGGCCGGTGATCACCACGTGCTGGCGCCCGGGCCGCGAGGTCAGCGTCTCCACCACCTCCTCGACGTCCACCCAGCCCCACTTCATGGGGTAGGTGAACTCGTCGAGGAGGTAGAGGTCGTGCCGCTCGTCGGCGAGCCGGCGCTTGATCTCCGCCCAGCCCTCGGCGGCGTCGGCGGCGTGGTCCTCCTCGGTGCCGTCCTTGCGTGACCACGACCAGCCGGAGCCCATCTTGTGCCACTCGACGGGCCCGCCCTCGCCGGTCTCGGCGTGCAGGCGCGCGAGCCGCTCCATGACCGTCTGCTCGCCGATGCGCCACTTGGCGGACTTGACGAACTGGAACACCCCGATGTCCCACCCCTGGTTCCAGGCGCGCATGGCCAGGCCGAACGCGGCGGTCGACTTCCCCTTGCCCGGCCCGGTGTGGACCATGATCAGGGGCTTGTTGCGACGTTGCCGGGTGCTCAGCCCGTCGTCGGGCACGCGGGCCGGTTGTCCCTGCGGCATCAGGCCACCTCTCCCTCGGTCCGTGCCGGGTTCCGGCGGGCGGGGGCCGTGTGGGTGCGGACGGTGCGGGTCAGTCCCTCGGCCGTCACCTCGCCCAGCGGGAGGTGCTCGGCTCCCAGGTGCGTGGCGAGTTCGGAGGCCAGGCCCATGCGGAACCGGCCGCTCTCGCAGTCCACCACCACCGACGCCACGCCGTGGGAGGCCAGCCCGGCCGCCGCGGTG
>NZ_JAALED010000394.1:0-1185 GCF_014145155.1 Dietzia sp. B19
CGCGCCGGTGGCGGCGACCGCCGACGTGGCCTCCGTCGCCTCGCCGTCCCATGACGCCTCTGTGTGCCCCCGCGTCTCCGTGTGCCCCACCGCCTCCGTGTGCCCCGCCGCGCCCGTCACCTCGAGTGCACCGGTGACCGACCCCGGCTCGGGGCGGAACGTGGCCTCGGTCCCCGCGGTCGGCTCGTCGACCGTGGGCCCGTCATCCCATTTCCGGTAGCTCATCTCGGCTCCTCCGGCACGTAGGCCGGTTCGGGCATCCCGGGGCTCGGGCCGAGCCCGGAGAGCCACGTGGAGTACATGCGGTTCCACGTGCCGTCGGCCCGGATCCGCTCGAGGGTCGAGTTGACCTGCCGGACCAGCCCGTCGGTGTTGTTGCCGGGGGTCGACTTGGCGATGCCCACCCCGTACGGCTCCGCGTTGAGCTGCGGCCCGACGATCTCCAGGTACGGATCCTGGGCGGTGATGCCCACCAGGATCGCGTCGTCCGTGGTGATGGCGTCCACCTGGTTCTGCTGGATGGCCACCAGGCAGTCGGCCCACGTGTTGACCGACAGCACCGTGAGCCGCTGCAGCTCCTCCCACAGTCGGGAGGCCGAGGTGGTGCCGGCCGCCACGCACACCCGTCGGCCCTCGAGGTGTTCGATCTCGGTTATCCCGGAGCCCCGCACCGCCAGCACGCGCTGGTAGGCCTGGTAGTACGGCACCGAGAAGGTGATCAGCTCGCGCCGCGCGCACGTGATGGACATCGACCGGATCACCACGTCGACCTGGTTGTTCTCCAACGCCTCGATCCGGTTGACCGAGGTCAGGGAACGGAACTCGACCTGGCCGGGATCGCCGAAGATGTCCCGGGCGATCTCGCGGGCCAGGTCCACGTCGAAGCCGGTGAGCTGCCCCGTGCCCGGGTCACGGAAGGAGAACAGGTTGGAGCCCTGGTCCAGCCCCACGATCAGCCGCCCCCGCTGCCTGATGCGGGGGACGCGCTCCTCGGGCGGGGCGTCGTCCGGGCGCAGGCTCGGCAGCGGGTCGCAGGACTCGTCGGGGGTCACCTGGGGGAGTCCGGTCGGGCCGTCGGTGCTGATCACCGCGCCGGCCGGCAGCGGCATCACCGCGGACACCTCCGGGATCCCCACGTGATCCGACTCGGTGGACTCGGAGATCATCTCCCGGTCCGGCCCGCCG
>NZ_JAALED010000040.1:0-3525 GCF_014145155.1 Dietzia sp. B19
CGGGGGCCGCGATCGGCGACGAGCCCGTCGTCCTCAACGTCCCCGGGCTCGCACCGATCACCATCTCGCCCCCGAGGTAGTCGCCGCGGCCGGGGGGTTCCCGCTACCGCCGGTAGGGTGGAAAGATGCAGCGCCCCTCACGTCGGCCCCAGAGCACCCCGTCGAGTCCCTCCGCCCGCGCGGCGGCCGTCCTCGCGGGGGCGGTCGTGGCCGGGACCGTCTACGCCTCGGGGTGGGAGCGCAACGCGTTCACCGTCCGACGCCACTCGCTCCCCCTGCTCGCGCCGGGGTCGGAGCCCCTCAAGATCCTGCACATCTCGGATCTGCACATGATGCCCGGCCAGAAGCGCAAGCAGGACTTCCTGGCGGCACTGGCGCGGCTGGAGCCGGACCTGGTGCTCAACACCGGCGACAACCTGTCGGACGTGCGCGCGGTGCCGTCGGTCGTGCAGGCGCTCGGCCCGCTGCTCGGCCGGCCCGGGGCGTTCGTCTTCGGCTCCAACGACTACTACGCCCCGGTGCCCAAGAACCCCCTGTCCTACCTCGGGATCGGCCGGAAGAAGCACTCGTCCGTCCCGCTGCCGTGGCGCGACCTCAAGGCGGCGTTCTCCGAGCGGGGCTGGGTCGACGCCACCCACCGGCGTGCGGAGATCGTCGTGGACGGCCGGCGCGTCCTGGTGGCGGGCGTCGACGACCCCCACATCGGTCGCGACCGCTACAGCGAGATCGAGGGACCCGCCGGGCCGGCGTTCGACCTGCGGATCGGGCTGGTCCACTCCCCGGAGCCCCGGGTACTGGACCGTTTCGACGCCGACGGGTACGACCTCGCGGTGGCGGGCCACACCCACGGCGGACAGCTCTGCCTGCCCACGGGGGCGATCGTCACCAACTGCGGCATCGACCGCTCGCGGGCGCAGGGCCTGTCCGCGTGGGGCCGGAACCTGGTCCTGCACGTGTCCGCCGGACTCGGGACCTCGCCGTACGTGCCGGTCCGGACGTTCTGCAGGCCCGAGGCCACACTTCTCGAGCTGGTCGCCGGACCCGGCGGTGGCGGAGACGACGCGACGGTGCCGGAGACGCCGCTGCGCGAACGGGTGCCGCTGCCGGCCTGACCCGGTTTCGCGAATCACCCCGGTTTCGCGAATCACCCGGCGGGGCGCTAGAGTATCCCTCGTTGTCACCGGGGTGTGGCGCAGCTTGGTAGCGCGCTTCGTTCGGGACGAAGAGGTCGTGGGTTCGAATCCCGCCACCCCGACAATGCGAGGTCCCGGGCCGTTCACGGTCCGGGACCTCGGTCATTTGCGTCCCCTGACGGTCCGATTCCGGCCGCGCTACCGGTGCACTTCGGCGTGGACGATCCGTAGAGTCGTGTCATGACCTCCCAGACCGACGTCCAGAACGCCGCGGCCCCGGGGGCGGCAGCCCCCCAGACGACCCACACGGGCCATCCCCACTACGGCCGCATCACCACCACCGGTCAGGGGGACCCCGCCCTCGCCGCCGGGCTCCAGAAGGTCCTCGACGGCCGCTGGGCGGACGCGCGCCGGATGACGCGGGAGGCCATGACCCCGGACATGCTCAACCCGATCGGGGTCACGATGGAGGAGCATCGCGCCCATGTGCTCGACCAGATGAGGCGCCTGGCCGACTCGGGCATGCCCGGGCTGGGGTTCCGCACCGAGGACGGCGGCACCGGGGACACCGGTGGGGCGTTGACCTCCTTCGAGATGCTCGGCCACCTCGACCTGTCCCTCATGGTCAAGGCCGGCGTGCAGTGGGGCCTGTTCGGCGGGGCGATCGCGAATCTCGGCGACGCCGAGACGCGTGGGAAGTACCTGCCGGGAGTCATGAACCTCGACCTCATGGGCTGCTTCGCCATGACCGAGCTCGGCGGCGGGTCGGATGTGCAGAACCTCGAGACCACCGCCACCTTCGACACGGAGACCGACGAGTTCGTCGTCCACTCCCCCACTCCGAGTTCCGAGAAGTGGTACATCGGCAACGCGGCCCGCGACGGGTCCATGGCCGCGGTGTTCGCGCAGCTCATCACCCGCGCCGAGAGCGGTGAGGAGCTCCGCCACGGGGTCCACTGCCTGTTGGTGCCGATCCGGGACGAGGCCGGGAACGACCTGCCGGGGGTCAGGACGACCGATCACGGGCACAAGGGCGGACTGCTCGGCGTGGACAACGGCAAGATCATGTTCGACCACGTGCGTGTCCCCCGTGAGGCGCTGCTCGACCGGTTCGGTGCGGTGGACGCCGACGGACAGTACTCGTCGCCCATCGACTCCGTCGGTGCCCGCTTCTTCACCATGCTCGGCACGCTGATCCGCGGCCGGGTCTCGGTGGGTGCGGCCGCCGGTGCCGCGGCCCGGACCTCACTCGCGCTTTCGGTGCGGTATTCGCTGATCCGCCGCCAGTTCGACCACCCCGCGACGGGCAAGGGCATCCCGCTGTTGGAGTACCGCGAGCACCAGCGTCGTCTGATGCCGCGGGTGGCCCGCGCGTACGCCTACGCGTGCGCCCAGAACGCGATCGTCGCCGAGCTCCACGACTTCGAGAAGAACCCGGAGGCGTTCGACGCCGAGCGGCGCCGCGAGATGGAGTCCCACGCCGCGGGGATCAAGGCCACCGTGACGGGCTTCGCCAACGACACCATCATCGAGGCCCGTCTGGCCTGCGGTGGGGCCGGGTACATGGCCGAGAACCTGCTCACCGAGATGCGCAGGGACTGCGACGTCTTCTCGACGTTCGAGGGCGACAACGTGGTGCTGACGCAGTTGGTGGCCAAAGAGCTGCTCGGAGCCTACGCCGCGGAGTTCGGGGACATGGACCAGCGCGAGACCGTGGCCTTCGCCCTCACCACCGCGGTGGACGTGGTGCAGGAGAAGGCCCGGGCGTCGACGCTGTGGCAGAAGCTCATCGACACGGTGACGGACCGGGAGAACACGGACCTGCTCGACCGCGCCAACCAGCTGGAACTGCTGGTGGACCGCGAGGAGCACCTGTTGGAGACGGTCGCCCGCCGCCTGCGCAAGGCCCAGGGCGAGGACGGCTCGGCGGCGTTCAAGGTGTTCAACTCGGCGCAGGACCACATGCTGCAGGCCGGGCGCGCGCACATGGACAGCTGGGTGTTCGCCCGCTTCGCCGAGGCCGTGGACGCCTGCGAGGACCCCGAGGCCAAGGAGGTCCTGGGAACGCTGTGCGACCTCTACGTCCTGGACATCGTGGACCGCGACAAGGGGTGGTTCCTCGAGCACAACCGCCTGACGACCGAGCGCACCAAGGCCGCGACCGCCGCCCGCAACCGCCTGTGCACCAAGCTCGCGGGCAAGGCGCGGACCCTGGTGGACGCTTTCGCGATCCCCGAGTTCGTCTTCGACGTCCCGATGCTCACCGACGGCGGGGTGGACGCCCCCATCGAGACCACGTCGGGAGCCGACGAGCGCGGTTGACGGGCCGCTGACCGCAGATCCCGGCCGCCACCGCGGCGCACAGGGCCACCGCGGCCAGCACCGCGGCGGC
>NZ_JAALED010000395.1:0-2213 GCF_014145155.1 Dietzia sp. B19
TCCCGAGCGCGTCGATGGTCGCCTCGCGGACGGCCGCGGGTGCGCGGTCGACCACGGAGTCGGCCACCGCCAGGAAGGGTGACGACCCGGGGGCGATGAGTCCCGCGATCGCGTGGCCGACCGCGAGGGCGATACCGGTCGAGAGGATCCCCGCGGAGATCTGAGCCGTCACACGGGGTCGGGGCTGGGTGGTGTCCACATCAAGAGTTCGGAGCACGGGCCCCGCCGGACGGTTCCGGAGAAATTTTCTGAGGGCCACCCATCCGTCTCGACAGCAGTGCCGAAGAACCCTTGACCCAGCACGCAAGGCTCTGTTGAAAGGACCAACACAATGAGCATCACGATCTCCCGCCGTATGGCATCGATCGCGGCGGCGGCTGCCGTGAGCGGCCTCGTTCTGGCCGGCTGCGCGGACGACGAAGGCAGCACCGAGGCCGAGGGCACCACGACCTCCCCCATGACCTCCGAGATGACCACCGAGGAGACCTCTCCCATGGCGGAGCCGGCCGGCATGCTGGTCGGTCCCGGGTGTGCGGACTACGCCGAGGCCAACCCGGACGGCCCGGGCTCGGTCGACGGCATGGCCATGGAGCCGGTCGCCACCGCCGCCTCCAACAACCCGCTGCTCACCACCCTCACGGCCGCCGTGTCGGGCGGGGTGAACCCGGAGGTCGACCTGGTCGACACGCTCAACAACGGTGAGTACACCGTGTTCGCGCCGGTCGACGACGCGTTCGCGCAGGTCGACGACGCCACGATGGAGGCGCTGCAGACCGATCCCGAGCTGCTCACCAGCATCCTGACCTACCACGTCGTGGAGGGGCAGATCTCGCCCGAGGACATCGAGGGCATGCAGACGACCCTCGCCGGTGACGACGTGGACGTCTCCGGTTCCGGTGACGAGCTCATGGTCAACGGGGCCAACGTGATCTGTGGTGGCGTCCAGACCGCCAACGCCACGGTCTACCTCATCGATCAGGTCCTCGTCCCCGAGGAGTGATCCCACTGGACCCCGGGAGGCCCTGACCTCCTGAGTGTTCCGGCAGCACCGAGGCCCGGGTCGACGCGAGAGCGTCGGCCCGGGCCTCGTCGTGTCGTCGGGTCCCGCGGCCGGACCACCGGCACCCGCGCCGCGAGAGTGTTCCGGTCGGCGTGATCGTGGACGAGGGGTTAACAGAGGCGCGTCACGGTGCATACTTAAGCCATCGCCTAATTAAGGAATGAGTGAATTGAAGCAGGCCGGTGATCCGCTGTCCCGGGTGTTCCAGGCGCTCGCCGATCCCACGCGTCGCGGGATCCTCGAGCGGCTCAGCGCCGGGCCGGCCACTGTGGGCGAGTTGTCGGAACCGTTCGACATCAGTGCACCCGCCATCTCGCAACACCTCCGGGTGTTGGAGACCTCCGGTCTCATCGAGCGAAGCACGCGCGCCCAGTGGCGGGTGTGCACGCTCCGGCCGGAACCGCTGGACGCCGCCACGGCCTGGGTCGAGCGCAACCGCGCGCTGTGGCAGCAGAAGTTCGACCGACTCGACGACGTGCTCACCGACATCCGGCCCGGGCACGCCGACCCCACGGATCGAGGTCGCACGCCTCGATCGAAGGAGTAACGACATCATGTCCGTCCCGGAATTCACCATCACCCGCACATTCGACGCCCCGCGCGAGACCCTCTGGCGCGCGTGGACGGATCCGACACTGGCCGCTCGCTGGTGGCACCCGCACGAGGTCACGACCCCTGCCGAGAGCGTCTCGATCGATCTCCGCGTGGGTGGCAGCTACGCCTACCTCATGATCGACCCGGACGGCGGCGAGTGGCCGGCCACGGGCGAATACCTGGAGGTCCGCGAGCCCGACCGGCTCCGGTTCACCTGGGTCAGCCCGGACGACGAGCGCGGGGACGAGGTCCCCGTCATCACCGTCGACCTCGCCGAGGCGGGCGAGGGGCGCACCCTGATGACCTTCCACATGGCCCGGCACCCCGACGACCGCGGTTCCGAACACGGCGTCCACGACGGCTGGACCGAGGCGTTCGAGGAGTTGGACGGCGTGCTCGCCACGTCCCGCACCCGCTGAGCCCCCGCCTGCTGTGCCCCCGCCCGGTGCCCCGCCCGGCGGGGGCGCCGCTGGTCAGAACCAGTCGTCGCGCATGTCCAGGGTGGTGCGGTCGCCCGCGGCCAGCAGGTCGAACTTCGCGTCCACGACGGGCAGCTCGA
>NZ_JAALED010000396.1:0-2801 GCF_014145155.1 Dietzia sp. B19
GATGCGCAGGGTCGGCGCACGCCCGGTCATCCTGGCCGCCGCCTCGACGGTGTGGGTCGCGGGCCTCGCGTTGGCCGGTGTCCTGCTCCTCACCCCGGCGCTCGGCGGTTGACGGCCGCGACCCGGGAGGTACCGTCGACCGGACTGACGGGCTCGGGCGAGGAGGCCGGAATGCGGATCGTCATCATCGGCGCGAGCGGGAACGTCGGCACCGCGCTGCTCCGTCGTCTGCGCGAGACGCGCTCCGGCGACCGACTGGTCGGGCTCGTGCGACGGCCACCGGATCCCGTCGGCGAGTACCGCGGAGTCGACTGGCACGCGCTGGACGTCTCCGGTCCGGACGCGGCCGGCGAACTCGGTCGACACTTCGTCGGGGCGGACGCCGTCGTCAACCTGGCCTGGGGTTTCCAACCCACCCGCAACATCGGCTACCTCGAGAGCGTCGGGGTCGGCGGGACCGCCGCGGTGCTCGGTGCCGCACAGTCGGCCGGGGTGGGCCTCCTGGTCCACATGTCCTCCGTGGGGACCTACGCGCCGGGCCGCCACGGTGAGCACGTCGACGAGACCTGGGCGAGGACCGGGGTGCGGAGCTCGGCGTACAGCCGACACAAGGCCGCGGCGGAGACGCTCATCGACGACCACGAGAGTCTCCTCGGGGCCGATGCCGTGCCCGTCGCCCGGATGCGCCCGGGCTTCATCGTCCAGCGAGCGGCGGCGAGCGGACTGACCCGGTACGGACTGCCCGCCTATCTGCCGGCGCATCTCGCGCCGCGGGTCCCGCTGCTGCCGCTCGACAGGGGCCTGTGCCTGCCCCTCGTCCATGCCGACGACGTCGCCGACGCCGTCGTGCGAGTGATCGAGCAGGGCGCCACCGGCCCGTTCAACCTCGCGGCCGAACAACCGCTGACCAGGGACGATCTCGCAGAGGTGCTCGGGGCCCGGGCGGTCCACATCCCCCTGCCGCTCCTCGGGGCCCTCGTCGGTCTGACGTGGCGGGCGCGCCTGCAGCCGGTGGACCGCGGATGGCTGGACCTGGCGTTCGCCGTGCCCCTGCAGGACTGCGCCCGGGCCCGCGACGAGCTGGGATGGGCACCGGCCTGGGCGCCGACAGAGGCCATGGCCGACCTGCTCGACGGCATCGCGCACCTCGCCCACACCGGGAGTGCACCACTGCGTCGCAGATCCGTGCCCGACCTGGTGCGCCGCGATCTGACCGACGGACTGATCTCCTCCCGCCGGTTCTCCTGACCGGATCCCATCCCCGAGGGCTCGGGGCGGATGATCAGCCGTGCCGCCGCAGGACTTCGTCCCGCAACCCCGTGGTGGCCACGTCGGCGATGTGCTTCTGCGCCTTCTTGACCACCGCACCCGGCAGCTTGATCTTGAGATCCACCTCGAGGTCGAAGACGACCTCGGTGGTGCCGTCGCCGTTGTCCGTGAGCACGTAGCGGGCGTTCTGGACCTTCTGGGAACCGCTCTCGACCAGGGACCAGCTCACCTCGCCGTCGTACCACTCGTAGCGCACGACCATCTCGTCGGTGACGCCGTACTGGGACACCCGCTCCCACACGACGATCGGCCACCCCTCGTCGTCGGCCTCCCTGACCTCGACCGCACGGTGGGCGCTCGACCAGTCGACGAGGGACTCGACGTCGGCCAGGACCTCCATGATCTCGGGGACGCCGGTCTCGATCTTCACAACGGACTGCACTGACACTGCCATGGCGGGAAAGCTACCCGCGCGGGCCTGCCCCGGGAGGAAGATCGGGACATGAGTACCGGATCGGCGGGCCCACACGCCGGGGAGCATCGGAAGGTCGTGCTGCTCCGCGGGATCAACGTCGGAAAGAGCAACCGGATCGCGATGCCCGACCTGGTCGCGTGCACGGAGGCCGCAGGCGGGACGTCGGTCACCACGGTGTTGGCCACCGGCAACGTGCTCGTCACCGATCCCCGACCGGTGACCGGACTACGCGCGGCGCTCGAGTCCGCGTATGCGGAGAGGTTCGGCTACACGGCGGTCGTGCAGGTCCTCACCCTCGACGCGGTGGCGACGGTGGTGGCCGCGTACCCCTTCGACACGCTGCCCGAGCACCACGACTACGTGGTGTTCTCGGACGACCCGGAGGTGACGACCCGGGTGACGGTGGCGATGCGCGCGGCCATCCGGGAGGTCGGCGAGGCGGCCGCCAGCGCCGACGCGCATGCCGGGGCCGGGCCGGCCACCGACAGTGAGACGACCGTCAGCACGGAAGCGGTCGCCGAGGGCGCGGGCTGTGTGTACTGGCGTGTCCCCCGCGGCTCGACGCTGACCTCCGACGCGTACAAGGTGCTCGACGGCCGGGAGAACAAGCGTCACCTCACCACCAGGAACCTCAGGACCCTGGACAGGATCCTCGCCGCGGGGTGAGTCAGGGACCCGGTGGAAGCCAGGGACCCGGGGTGGGTCAGGGGCCCTCTACGGACGCCCCGATCATGTCGACCAAGCCCGCGAGGGGCCCGAAGATCGCCGGGAAGATCCCGTCCCAGAACATCTGCAGCTGGCTGAAGTCGATAACGGGCATCAGTAACACTCCTCGCACCGGGGTGGTGAGCGGACCCTCCGCGGCCACCGGGTTCCCCGGAACACAGGATCGCGGCACGGACGCCGAATGCGCAACCCCACACGCCCCGCGAGTCTCTGAAGCGAACCCGCGAACCGCCGCCTGGCAGACTGCCCTCGATGCCCCATGACCCCGCCCGACCGCTCCTGGCCGCCGCGGCGCTGCTCGCGATCGCGGCCGCGACGGGCTGCTCGGACG
>NZ_JAALED010000397.1:0-3954 GCF_014145155.1 Dietzia sp. B19
CCGCGCCGAGCGAGCCCGCCCCCACGGACCCCGCCGCCAGGGCACCGGCCCCACCCGCGAAGACGTTCCACACCCCGCGGCCGCCCGCGTCCGAGTAGACCGCCTGGGCATCAGTACCCACATCGGTCACCACGCGGTCGGCGACCCCGTCGAGGTCCGAGTCCCACAGTGCGTCGTCGGCGTACCCGTCGCCGTCGAAATCCAGCCACAGCGCGTCCGCGGCACCGGTCCCGAGGGCGAGTTCGGGCGCACCCTGCCATTGCGTCGGCTCACCGACGCCGTCTCCGAAGAAGTAGTCCATGCCCGGAATGGTGTCGCGGACGGCCGGGCCGGACCAGTGCCGAGCGGCAATCTGTGGACAACCGATCCGCTCTCCACAGAACCGCCCCTGACCTTGACGGACTCGGTCAGCGGGTGCCGCCGCGCACGAGGAGCGCCGGCGTGTCCGGATCGCCGTACCGGTCGGGGTCGCCGAGCCGGGCGGCCCGGACGCCGACGACGACGAGGAAGGCCACCGCCCAGACGAGGTAGGCGTCACCCACCAGGTGCTGGATCGGCCCCCACGCGAGCTCACGCCCCTCGTCGTGGGGGAACCACCACTGCGGTGTGGTCAGGAAGACCACGATGCCGGACCCGGCCAGGACGAGCCAGCCGCGCTCGTCGTCGTCGTCCCTCCCGGCGGCGCGTGCCGCCCACACCATCGTGAGCACGACGGCCGGCACGGACCACACCCAGTGGTGTCCCCAGGACACCGGCGAGCAGAACAGGGCGACGAACCCCACCGCGACCGCGGCCGCGACCTCGTGGCCGCGACGCAGCAACCGCCACGCCACCCAGGCGATACCGAGTCCCACCAGGGCGGACACCACGAACCACGCCACCGTTGCCGCCGTGTCCTCGAGACCCAGGCGGTGCACGAGCCCGTTGACCGACTGATTGGACGTGAAGGACAACCCGCCGATACGGGCGGGATCCCGGATGGCGAACGACCAGTAGCGGGCCGAATCGTCCGGGGTCAACAGGTGTCCGATGCCGGTGAAGGCCAGGGCGGCGAGGACCGCCGTCCCCAGGCCCCGCCAATCGCGACGCAGCGCGAAGTACAGCAGGAACACCGCGGGGGTGAGCTTGATCGCCATCGCAAGACCGGTGAGGCTCCCACCCCACCAGCGGCCCCGGCCGCGGATGACGTCGACCAACACCAACGCCATGAGGAACACGTTGACCTGACCGAACCCGATCGTCTCCCGCACCGGGCCGAACCACAGCGCCACGGCCATCACGGCGACCGTGATCCACCACAGTTCACGGTGGGGGCGGTCACAGGTGCGCGTGAGGACGAGCTGCACCACGTAGGCGAGCACCGCGATGGTGGCCAGCGTGATGATGACCGACGCCGCCGCCAGCGGGACGAGGGTGAACAGGGAGAAGATCTGGGCTGCCAGCGGGGGGTAGGTGAAGGGCAGGTCGGCGCCCTCCGCCAGCCGGGGGAGCTGTCCGTAGAGCTCGCCTCCGTCGCGGAAGACCTGCCCGCCGACGCGGTACACGTCCAGGTCGATGCGGTACGGGGGGAGCTGCTGGAGGCCCGGGATGCCGACCGTGTGGAGGATCGTGCCGAGCAGCGCCAGGAAGGCCGCCACGGCCCTGCCCGCGGTCGAGGCGAGATAGCGGTCGACCGCGCCGCCGATCACGCCGGGTCGCCGTTCTCCGGGCGGTCGTTCCGCCCGGCCCACCAGCGGAGGAGTTCGGCCTCCGCCTCGTCACGGTCCAGCGGGCCGCGATCCAGGCGAAGCTCCTTGAGGAACGCCCAGGCGCGGCCGACGTCGGGCCCGGGCTTGAGGTCGAGCAGCGTCATGATCTCGTTGCCGTCGAGATCCGGCCGGACCCGGGCCAGGTCCTCCTTCTCCTCGATCTCGGCGATGCGGTGCTCCAGGGAGTCGTAGCTGGCCTGGAGCCTGGCCGCGCGTCGCTTGTTCCTGGTGGTGCAGTCCGCCCGGACCAGCCGATGGAGGCGGGGGAGCAGATCGCCCGCGTCGGAGACGTACCGGCGCACGGCCGAGTCGGACCACTGCCCCTCGCCGTACCCGTGGAAGCGCAGGTGGAGGAACACCAGTCCCGAGACGTCCTCGATCATCTGTTTGGAGTACTTGAGGGCGCGCATCCGCTTGCGCACCATCTTGGCGCCCACCACCTCGTGGTGATGGAAGGTCACACCGCCGCCGGGTTTGGCCGCACGCGTGGCGGGCTTGCCCACGTCGTGCAGCAGCGCCGCCCAGCGCAGCACCAGGTCCGGCCCCTCGGGCTCCAGGTCGATGGCCTGCTTGAGGACGGTGAGCGAATGCCAGTACACGTCCTTGTGCTGCATGTGCTCGTCGCGCTCCAGCTTCATCCCCGGCACCTCGGGGAGCACGCGGTCGGCCAGTCCGGCCTCACACAGCATGTTGATCCCGTCGATCGGGTAGTCGCCGAGGATGGTCTTGTCCAGCTCGGCGCGGACCCGTTCGACGGTGATCCTGTCGATCTCGGCGGTCATCTCCGTCATCGCCCGGAACACCCGCGGCGCGAGGGAGAAGCCCAGCTGGGAGACGAACCGGCAGGCGCGCAGCATGCGCAGCGGATCATCGGAGAACGACTGCTCCGGGGCGGCAGGGGTGTCCAGCACCCCGGCGAGCAGAGCGTCCATCCCGTCGAGCGGGTCGCAGAACTCGTGACGCCCGTCGGGGTGCAGGCGCACCGCCATGGCGTTGACCGTGAAGTCGCGGCGGACCAGGTCGCCCTCGAGGGTGTCGCCGAAGACCACCTCGGGGTTCCGGGTCACCCCGTCGTAGGAGTCCGCGCGGTACGTGGTGATCTCGATCTGCTGCTCGATACCGGAGGCGTCGTGCTTGACCGCCGAGAGGGTGCCGAACTCGATCCCGGTGTCCCACACGGTGTCCGCGTAGGACTCGAGGATGCCGCGGACCGTGTCGGGTCGCGCGTCGGTGGTGAAGTCCAGGTCGGTGCCGAGTCGACCGAGGAGGGCGTCGCGCACACTTCCGCCGACCAGGTAGAGCTCGTGGCCGGCCTCGCCGAACGCGGCCGCGAGAGGGGCCACCACGTCCGCGTGGTCGTTGAGAGTCGTCTGGGCGCCCGCCAGGAGCCGCACCCGCCGCGCCTCGTACTCCGCCGGATCGGGCGGGGTCCCCGGTCCGTCCTGCAGTCCGGAGAACACCGCCGCGTCGTGGCGGTCCGATGAGGCGCGCGGGTCTGGGTGGGGGTTGCGGGCTGTCACAGCGGAGACCTTACCGAGTCGGTCCGGCCACCTTGGACCACAGCGGCTCCACGGCCTCGACCTCCGGGGGGCCGGTCAACAGGTCACCCGACTCCTCCAGGTACGCCAGGTACGCGGGGTTTCCGAGGAACTCCTGTGCCGCGGCGGCGTCGCGGTACTGCTGGAACACCAGCAGGACATCGGGGTCGGCGTGGGACGCGCAGAACACGTACGCCCGGTGCCCGTCGTTCGCCTGCACCGCGTCCGGCATGTGCCGGCGCCACACCTCGACCAGCTCGTCCCGCCGCCCCGGCTTGGCCCGGTGACGGAGGACCAGGGCGTGGCCTGCGGATCCTGAGCTCATGTCGCGGACTCTAGCCGTGGCCCGCCCGCTGACACCTGACCTGACCGTATCCGCGGGCGGCACGCCGACGATTTACGGAACACGCGACATCGGCCGGTAGCATCGATGGGTGTCCGAAGCCGAACGCCCCGTCGAACCGCGCGCTAACCCGCCGCGGCGGCGTCGTGCACGGCGGGCCGCCGGATCCGTGACGCCCACCTCGGATTCCGCTGGTCAGGGCTCCGAGCGCAGCTCCGGCCAGCGCTCCGACGGCCAGCGGACCGCGCAGGGACAGGACAAGCCCCAGCACCACCGGAGCAGCCAGGGCGGCCAGGGCCAGAAGTCCGGCAGATCCGGTCAACCC
>NZ_JAALED010000398.1:0-2559 GCF_014145155.1 Dietzia sp. B19
GTTGCGGACGGCCACCACCACCATGTCGAGGTCGCCGCCGGCGACCACCAGGTTCGACCCGCCGCCCAGCACGAGGACCGGAACGCCGGCGGCATCGAGGGCCCCGACCGCGACCGTGACCGCGTGGGCCGTCTCGCACTCCAGCAGCGCGCGGGGGCGACCACCGATGCGCAGGGTGGTGAGATCGGCCAGGCGGGGATCGGGGACCACGCGGAGACCGGCCACGTCGGACAATCCGCGGATCACGTCGTCGGCGTGGTCAGCGGTGCGGCGATCGGAGGAGGGCGGGAGCACGCGTCCGAGAGTAACCGCCCCCTTGTAGGGTTTGACCCCATGGCGACCCGCTTCTCCCACTCGGCCCACATCGACGCCCACCTCGAGACCGTGTTCACCTCGTACGGCGACGAGGCCTTCTGGCACGACCGCATGGCCGCCATCGGCAGCCCCCACGACACCCTCGACGCGTTCGAGACCACCGGGGACTCCACCACGGTCACGCTGACCCAGCACATCCCGGACGAGGACATCCCGGACGTGGCCCGCAAGGTCCTGCCCGGCCGGTTGATCATCGTGCGGACCACCACCTATGCCGACTTCGACGGCGAGCGGTTCTCGAGCTCCGCCCGCGCGGAGGCCGCCGGCGGGCTGGGGGTCATCGACGGCGGCTCGGAGGCCGTCTCGCGGGGCGGCGTGGTGGTGGAGTCCGCGACCGGCCAGGTCAAGGTCTCCGTCCCGCTGCTGGGCGGCAAGCTGGAGAAGCTGGTCGTGTCCCACCTGACCCGGTTCTTCGACGCCGAGACGCAACACCTCAACCGCTGGACCGCCGCCCGCTGACACCGCGTCGGCACGCCGCTGACAACGCTGACACGGCGCTGACCTCGCATCCAACACCGCGCTGACCTCGGGTTCTGCGATCCGGGCCGGCATCGGCGACAATTGGCGGAATGCACCCGCGGCACGACACCCAGCGACTCCCCGTCCACGACCGACCCGGCGTCCAGCACGCCGAGACCCAGCAGTTCGCCACTGCAGCGGCCGGTGACCGGCCTGACCGCGGCGCCACCGGAGACACCGGAGACACCGGAGACACCGACCGGAAGCGTCGCGGCCCGATGATCGCTCTGATCGCCGCGATCGCAGTGGTCGGCCTGGTGGCCGGAGTGGTGGGGCTCGAGTTCGGCACCCGCAACGCGATCGAGAACCAGATCCGGGACGAGGTCACGGCCTCCCTGGGCAGCCCGGCGCAGGTCGAGCTGGGCGCGCGCCCGGTGCTCCTGTCGTACTTCGGCGGCGACCTGGGCACCGTCCGCATCACCACCGACGGCAGCCCGGCAGAGGGCGGAGCCGGACCCGCTCCCGCGATCGACATCACCGCCGAGGGGGTCCGCTCGGCCGACGACCTCACGTACGTGGACTCGCTGACCGGGAACGCCTTCGTCTCCGACCAGGCCATGTCCACCGCCGCGCAGCAGGACTCCACCGGCGACACCATGCTCGGCGGTCTGATCCAGGTGCAGGAGATCGTCTCGGACCCGGCCTCGGGCACGCTCCGTGTCTCCATCAGCGGCCTCGCCGAGGCGGTCGTGACCCCCCGGTTGATCGGCGGAAACCTGGAGATGGATCCGTCACAGGCGTCGATCCTCGGCTTCGCGCTGCCGCCCGAGCTGCTCGGCGGCACCGTCTCGATGATGGACTCCGCGCTCGCCGAACTCCCCGAGGGTGTGCAGCTGACCGGGGTCCGCGTGGTCCCGGGCGGCATGGTCGTCGACCTCAGCGGACGCGACGTCGTGCTGGAGTCGACCCGGTAGTCGACTGCCGTGCCCGCGGCACACTGAACCCATGCGCCTGCTGATCATCGCCGACACCCACGTCCCGACGCGCGCCCGCGATCTCCCGCCCCGGGTGTGGGACGAGGTCGACGGTGCGGACGTGGTGGTCCACGCGGGCGACTGGATGGACGTGGCACTTCTCGACGCGGTGGAGGAACGCTCCACCCGGTTGGTCGCGTGCTGGGGCAACAACGACGGACCCGAGTTGCGCGCCCGGGTGCCCGAGGTGGCGCGCGTGACCCTCGAGGGGGTGCGGGTGGCGGTGGTGCACGAGACCGGGCCGTCGGCGGGCCGGGACAGGCGCATGAGCGAGGCCTATCCGGACACCGACGTCCTGGTGTTCGGTCACTCGCACATCCCGTGGGACACCACCGCGGCGAACGGCTTGCGGCTGCTCAACCCGGGTTCCCCCACCGACCGCCGTCGGCAGCCGTACTGCACGTACATGACCGCCACCCTCGCCGACGGCGTGGTGGGCGAGGTCGAGCTGCACCGCCTTCCGCCGACCCGGTAGGTGGCGCCGGGCGGCGGCCGACGGATTCTGCCACCCTGGGACGTATGACCACCGAAGCCACCATGCGTGCCGTGACCCAGTACTCCCTCGGCGATCCGGACGTCCTCGTCGTCTCCGAGCAGCCCCGCCCCGAGCCGCGGACCAACGAGATCCTGGTGCGCGTCAGGGCCACCAGCGTCAACCCCACCGACTGGAAGCACCGCGGGAACGGCGGGA
>NZ_JAALED010000399.1:0-2153 GCF_014145155.1 Dietzia sp. B19
CGGGCGCGACCGGGGTGGCACTGACCCGCCGCGCGGCCGACGCGCTCGCCGAGCGCACGGGCCTCCAGCTGCCACGGGTGTTGAGCCGCAACGCCGCCCCACCGGTCCCGGAGGGGATCGTTCCCGATGCCCCCGGGGTCACCCCGTTCCTCACGTCCAACGAGGACTTCTACCGCATCGACACCGCGCTGCGCGTCCCCGCGCTGACCACCGCGGACTGGCGGCTGCGGATCCACGGGATGGTGGAGAGGGAGATCGAACTGGACTGGCAGTCACTGACGAGCCGGGAGTTCCTGGACCGGATCGTCACCCTGACCTGCGTGTCCAACGAGGTCGGCGGCAACCTCGCCGGCAACGCGACCTGGACCGGCTTCCCGATCGCCGAACTGCTCGCCGAGGCCGGCCCCCTTCCCGAGGCCGACATGCTGCTCTCGACCTCCGTCGACGGGTGGACGGCGGGCACCCCGCTCGAGGCCCTCACGGACGGCCGGGACGCCCTGCTGGCCGTCGGGATGAACGGCGAACCCCTGCCGCTCGAGCACGGGTACCCGGTCCGGCAGGTCGTGCCCGGCCTGTACGGCTACGTCTCCGCCACCAAGTGGGTGGTGGACTGGGAGGTCACCCGATTCGACCGCGCCAGCGCCTACTGGACGGACCGGGGGTGGGGTGAGCGGGGACCCATCCTCACCGCGAGCCGGATCGACAGGCCCGCCCCCCTGGCCCAGCTGGAGCCCGGCCCCGTCGTGGTGGCCGGGACGGCATGGGCCCAGCGCCGGGGCATCGACCGGGTGGAGGTGCAGGTCGACGACGGTCCGTGGAACGAGGCGACGCTCGCCGAGGAGTACTCGATCGACACCTGGCGAATGTGGTCGTGGACCTGGGACGCCGAGCCCGGCCTGCACACGCTGTCGGTCCGGGCGACCGACTCGACCGGTGAGGTGCAGACGGAGACCCGACAACCGCCGATCCCCACCGGGGCCACGGGCTGGCACAACCGCACGTTCCGGGTGTCGGGGACATGACCGTCCTCGACACACCCCTCCTCACCACCCGCCCGTCCCGTGCGTTCGGACCACCTCGCATTAGACTGTCCCCCGTGTCCGAGCCCACCGCCCCGTCGCTGGCCGATCCGGGGCGCCTCCTGGAGCTCTCCGCGGCCGGGGATCTCGATGCCTTCGCCCGCTTCTACGACCTCATGGCGCCCCGTGTGCACGGTCTCGCACTCCGGGTCCTGCGCGACCCCGGGTACGCCGAGGAGACCGTCCAGGAGGTGTTCCTCCAGGTCTGGAAGCAGGCCTCGGGGTACAGCCCCAAGCTTGGCTCGGTCCATTCCTGGGTACTGACCATCGCCCACCGGCGAGCGGTGGACAGGGTGCGGTCCGAGAGTTCCGCGGCCCGGCGCGACGAGGCGGACGCCGCCGCGGGGATCACGCACTCCGGCGACATCGCCGATCAGGTGACCGAGGAGATCACCCGGGAAGAGGACGCCGCGGACATCCGTCGATGTCTCGGGGAACTCACCGAGAACCAGCGCGAGTCCATCGAGATGGCGTACTTCTCCGGGTTGACCTACCGGGAGGTCGCCGACCAGCTGGGGTCCGCACTGCCCACGATCAAGTCACGAATCCGCGACGGCCTGCGCCGTCTCAAGAGCTGCCTGGGAGGTGAGCTGTCATGACCGTCCGACACCACGATCATCCGGAGTCCCCGGACACGGTTCATCCCGAGGACCTCGACCTCTACGCCCTGGACGCGCTGGACCAGGAGGAGGCGGACGCCGTCGAGCAGGCGCTCGTCGCCGCGACCCCGGATCAACGCAGCTCGATGCTGGCCCACATCCGGTCCACGCGGGAGGTCGTGGCCGATCTGGTGGCCGACGCCGACCTCGACGTCCCGCCGCCGCCATCCCTGCGTACCAGAGTGCTCGACCTGGTCACGGCGGAGGCCGGGACCGGACACGATGCACCCACCCCGGATGCCGACGACACCGGGGGCGCGGCGGTGGTCGACCTGAGCCGGATGCGCGAACGCCGGCGCCCCGGGACCTGGACCTTCCTCGCCACCGCGGCGGCGGCCATCGTGTTGGTGGCCGCGGGGGTGACCATCGGGCGACTGACGGGCGACGCGGGACCGGAGGACAAGCTCCCGGTCGC
>NZ_JAALED010000400.1:0-2430 GCF_014145155.1 Dietzia sp. B19
CGGAGCGGGCTGCGCGGGGGCGGGGGCGACGCTGGGCTGGGGGACCGCCTGCTGGGTGGCGCCCGTCCCGCCGGTGTTCCCGGTCCCCGTGCCGGAGGACTCCCACTGGGACGCGCCGGCCTGGCCACCGATGTACCCGGGGGACGGGAAGCTCTCCCAGTCGGTCCCGGACAGCGCGCCGTCCATCGCCGACTTCCAGATGTCCGCGGGGAGCCCGGACCCGTACATCGTCCCGCCCCACGCGTTGAGCAACGGCTGGTTGTCGTCGGTCCCCACCCACACCGCCGTGGCGATGGACGGGGTGTAGCCCACGAACCAGGCGTCCTTGTTGTACCCGGTGTCGCCGAGCTGGGTGGTGCCGGACTTGGCCGCCGAGGGGCGTCCGCCCGCCAGCGACTTGCCGTTGGAATAGGCGGCGATCGGCTCCATCGCGGAGGTGAGGTTGTTGGCCACGTCGGCGTCCACCACCTCCTCACCCTCGGGGGCCGAGTTGTCCAGCAGGACCTCACCGTCGGCCGTCTCGACCTTCTCGATGAAGTGGGTCGGCCGGTGGACGCCCTCGGCCGCGAAGGTGGCCAGGCTCGTGGCCATGTCGCGCACCCGGATCGGGTACTGGCCCAGGATCAGGCCGTCGTAGGGGTCCTCGCCCTGCTCGGTGAGGGTCTCCCACGGCAGTCCGGGGATCTCCTTGGCGACGCCCGTGCGGTGGGCCATCTCCCGGACGTCGTTGGCGCCGTTGTTCAGCATCCGCTGCAGGCGGATGAACGAGGTGTTGAGGGACATCTTGAGCGCCATCGCGACCGAGCACGACCCACAGGACTGGCCTTGGACGTTGGTGACGGTGACGTTTCCGGTGGTCACGGGCGCCGAGGAGATCTGGGTGCCCAACCCGATCCCCTGCTCGAGGGCGGCGGCCACGCCGAAGATCTTGAAGGTGGAACCGGTCTGCAGCGGAGCGTTGGCGTAATCCCACCCCTCGGCGTCCTCGCCGCCGTAGTAGCCGATCACGCCGCCCGTGCGGGGGTTGATGGAGACCACCGCCGTCCGGTTCTCGGGCCTCTCCCCCTGCATGTTGCTGCGAGCGGCCTCGACCACCGCCTCCTGGGTGGACGGGTCGATCGTCGTGGTGATCTTGAGCCCGCGGGTGTTGAGCATCTGCTCGTCCAGGCCGGCCATCGCCAGCTCCGCCAGCACCTGCCGACGGATCGCCCCGTTGGTGGGGTCGCCCACGTTCTGGTCCACCGCCTGGGGGTCCTCCACGACCTGGGGGAACACCGCCATGCCGCGCTGCTGGGCGTCGATGGCCCCCATGTCCCGCATGCCGTCCATCACGTAGTTCCAGCGGCCCTCGGAGGCGGCGGCGTTGTTGAGCGGGTCCAGCACGGACGGGGACTGGATGACGCCCGCGAGCAGTGCGCCCTCCTCCACGGTGAGGGCCTCCACCGGCTTGTTGAAGTACGCGGTGGAGGCGGCGGCGATGCCGTAGGCGCCGCGGCCGAAGTAGATGGTGTTGAGGTAGGCCCCGAGGATCTGGTCCTTGGACCACTCGTTGGTCATCTTGGCCGCGATGATGATCTCCTTGGCCTTGCGCTCATAGGTGGGAGCGTCGCCGACCATGGTGTTCTTGACGTACTGCTGCGTGATCGTGGACCCGCCGCCGGCGCTCGACTCGCCGGTGACCTGCCCGATCACCGCGCGGCCGATGCCCGTGGGGTCGTAGCCCTCGTTGGTGTAGAAGCTGCGGTCCTCCGCGGCGATGACGGCGTTTCGCACGTGCACGGGGATGGCGTCGACCTCGACCAGGGTGCGGTTGCCCTCCGGTGGGACGATGCGCCCGATCATGGTCGTGCCGTCGTTGGTGTAGATCTCGGAGATCTGGTTGGTGGCCACGCTGCCCGGGCGGGGGATCTCGGTGCGGTTGTAGGTCACCCCGACGATCACCAGCGGGATCACCAACAGGACGACGACGACGAGGATCAGCGTCGTCCAGGCAGGGTGACGCCGGAACCAGCCGCGCCGGGGCGAGGAGTCGTCCCGATCCCCGTCAGATCTCCCACGCGTCCTGTCACTTTGCGACATCTTCTACCCTCCTGCGAGCAGCTCCGACCGGTACGGGCGACCCCCGCTGACGGTGCATTGAGGTCCATTGTGTACGAAATCGCGCTCCACTCGGAACTCGGCGCACCCGGCGAGGGCGCTCAGCGGTGCCTGCGGAGCTCCCGCGCCGCCCGGCGCACGCGCCTGCCCTCGCCGGAGGCGAGGCCCACCTCATAGGACTCCACCAGGTGGTTCCACGAGCAGCTGCGACACACCTCCACCACGTGCACGGTGAACGCGTCATGGGTCAGTGCCAGCTGCTCGATCTCGTCCGCGCTCCGCGCCGATCCGGACGCCGCACCCAGGTCGTCGCCGAACACCCAGGACACCTCA
>NZ_JAALED010000400.1:2517-4828 GCF_014145155.1 Dietzia sp. B19
GCCGTGGAAACTCGCCGCACGCAGCAGATAGACGTCCGCGTCGCACACCTCGCGAAGTGCCGAGACCCCCTCACGGAGATCCGCCAACACCCCTCGACGCCGCAGGGCGAAATCCACCACCCGCCGACGCCGGAGGGCGTCGCGGCCGGTGGGGTCCTCCGGTCCCGGCGGAGGGCCGGGTCGCCGGGGGCGGAAGTCGGCGTGGTCCACAGGATCAGCCTACGACTCGCGCCGGACCCCCGCGCGAGTCCGGGGCACGAGCACGGGGGGTCCGGGGCGCGAGGCCGGGGGGTCCGGGGCCCGCGTCTGTCTCGACCCGTCCGTCCGATGTCACGGACGGGTATATCGGCGCGATACATCCGAAGGTGTACTCTCGGTGACCGTCGCGGAAACCCGCAGGCATGAGACGTCGAGGGGAGGGGTGTGGTGCTCGAACTGGCGATCCTGGGGCTGCTCGACGAGCGGCCCATGCACGGCTACGAGCTGCGCAAGCGCCTGTCCGAGATGCTGGGCACCGTCCGGACCGTGTCCTTCGGTTCGCTCTACCCCACCCTGCGTCGCCTCCGGCTACAGGGAGACATCGTCGAGGACGCCACCGCGGCCACCGCCACGCGTCCGCCGGCCACCGCCCGACGCGGTCGCAAGACCTACCGCATCACCGCCGGGGGCAAGGAGACGTTGGCCGCCCTGCTCGACGAGCCCGGGGCCGCGTCGTTCAACGACGACGGTTTCGGCGTCCACCTGGCCTTCTTCGACCGCACCCCCGGGCCCGCCCGGGTGCGGCTCCTGGAGGGCCGGCGGCGGGTCCTCGAGGAGCGGCGCGAGGGCCAACGGGACGCGGCCACCCGGACCGGCCCGACCGAACTGCGCTACGCGCGGCAGCTCACCCTGCTCGGCCTCGAGACCAGCGAGCGCGAGCTGCGCTGGATCAACGAGCTCATCCAGACAGAGAACCCATCACAAGGAGAATCCCCATGACCGACAAGAAGGTGCGCGTCGCGATCGTCGGCGTCGGCAACTGCGCGTCCTCGCTCGTGCAGGGCGTCGAGTTCTACAAGGACGCGGCGATCGACCAGACCGTCCCCGGCCTCATGCACGTCAAGTTCGGCGACTACCACGTCCGGGACGTCGAGTTCGTCGCCGCGTTCGATGTCGACGGCAAGAAGGTCGGCATGGACCTCGCCGAGGCGATCAACGCCTCGGAGAACAACACCCTCAAGCTCTGCGACGTGCCGCCGACCGGCGTCAGCGTCCAGCGCGGACCCACCCTCGACGGGCTGGGCAAGTACTACCGCCAGACCATCGAGGAGTCCGACGCCGAGCCCGTGGACATGGTCCGGGCCCTGCGCGACGCCGAGGTCGACGTGCTGGTCAGCTACCTGCCGGTGGGGTCCGAGGAGGCGGACAAGTTCTACGCCCAGTGCTGCATCGACGCCGACGTCGCCTTTGTCAACGCCCTGCCCGTCTTCATCGCCTCCGACCCCGTGTGGGCCGAGAAGTTCCGCTCCGCCGGCGTCCCGATCGTCGGCGACGACATCAAGTCGCAGGTCGGCGCCACCATCACGCACCGCGTGATGGCCAAGCTGTTCGAGGACCGCGGTGTCGCCCTGGACCGGACCTACCAGCTCAACGTGGGCGGCAACATGGACTTCAAGAACATGCTCGAGCGCGAGCGCCTGGAGTCCAAGAAGGTCTCCAAGACCCAGGCCGTGACCTCCAACCTCGAGGGCTCCCTCAAGGACAAGATCCACGACCGCAACGTGCACATCGGCCCCTCCGACTACGTGGAGTGGCTCGACGACCGCAAGTGGGCGTACGTTCGCCTCGAGGGACGCGCGTTCGGCGATGCTCCGATCAACCTCGAGTACAAGCTCGAGGTGTGGGACTCGCCCAACTCGGCCGGCATCATCATCGACGCCGTCCGGGCGGCCAAGATCGCCAAGGACCGCGGCATCGGCGGACCGATCCTGCCGGCGTCGGCGTACCTCATGAAGTCCCCGCCGGAGCAGATGGCCGACGACAAGGCCCGCGCCGAGCTCGAGGCCTTCATCATCGGAGCCTGACCCCCGCTGGAAGAACAGGAACGCATGACCCACACCGCGACGAACCGCCAGCTCTCCCCCACCGGGCGTCGCCGTGTCCCGGCCGTCATCGCACTCGCGATGGCGGCCGGGGTCGCGCTCGCCGCGTGTTCGGGGGCGGAGGAGACCGCGGCCCCCACCTCGCCGACGACGCAGGCGACCACCTCGTCGTCGTCGACTCCCCCGTCCCCCTCGTCCGTGGCCGAGACCGCCGATCCCGTCTCCGCACC
>NZ_JAALED010000401.1:0-1864 GCF_014145155.1 Dietzia sp. B19
GCCCGCCAACGCGCCGCCCACCGCCGTCGCGGGAGGCGTGGCGACGTGGTGGCCGTCCTGCTGGCGGAGACCGTCGACCGGATCCGGCCCCGCGACGTGGCGGACGACCGCGACATGCGGTCGATGCTCGCCTCCTACTCGCCGCTGGGTGAGGCCGTCACCGAGGAGGTGCACGACGAGGCGATCACCGAGGACGGCGTGCCGCGGCCCGAGTACGTGGACGTGCTCAAGGCCGTCTCGGACCTGGGCCCCGAGACCCTGTGTGAGCGCAAGGACACGGTCGACGACAGCCTCCGCGACCTCGGGGTGACGCTCAAGGTCTACGGCAGGGACGAGCCGCAGGTGTTCCCGCTGGACGCGGTCCCGCGGATCATCCCGGCCGACCAGTGGGCGCGGATCTCGGCGGGGATCGAGCAGCGCGCCCGCGCGATGGAGTTGTTCCTCCGGGACATCTACGGCCCCGGCGAGATCACCCGGGCCGGTGTCGTCCCCGCCGAGGCCCTCGAGCGGGCACCGGGTTTCCGTCCCACCGGCCGGTCGGTCCCGGCGGGGGCGTTGCACGCCCCGGTGTGCGGGGTCGACCTCGTGTCCACCGCCCCGGGCGAGTGGGTGGTCCTCGAGGACAACCTGCGGATGGCCGGCGGACTGGCCATGGCGGTCGCGCTGCGCGACCGGATCAGCGAGGGCTTCCCCGAGTTCGGCGCACGGTCCGAGATCCACGATCCCCGGGTCGGCCTGGACATGCTGACGCAGACGCTGCGCGCGGCCGCGCCGGACGGCGTCGACGATCCGGCGATCGCGGTGGTGATCGCGGAGGACGAGCTCGGATCCTTCGACCTGGGCCAGGTCGCGGCCGCGATCGGCGGCCCGCTCGTCACCCCCGACCACCTGGTGGTCGAGGACAGTC
Source organism: Dietzia sp. B19 (assembly GCF_014145155.1). NCBI lineage: Bacteria > Bacillati > Actinomycetota > Actinomycetes > Mycobacteriales > Dietziaceae > Dietzia > Dietzia sp. B19. The sequence goes on from NZ_JAALED010000401.1 coordinate 908, forward strand.
GACTGTGGCGCGTCGACGGCGACGAGCGCAGCCCCGTCGACGTGCTCTACGTCCGTATGGACGAGGAGATGCTGCTCTCCTCCGAGGGGGCCGACGGAACCGTTCTGCGGCGCGGTCTGCTCGGCGCGATGGCGGAGGGCGGGGTGGCCGTGGTCAACGCCCCCGGCAACGGCGCGGCGGACGACAAGGCGATCTACGCGCGCGTGCCGGAGATCATCAACTTCTTCCTGGGCGAGAAGCCCCTCATCGGCCAGGTGGACACCTATCTCTGCTCCGACCCCGAGCAGCGTAAGCAGGTCCTCGACCGGCTGGGGGAGCTCGTGGTCAAGCCGATCGACGGGTACGGGGGCTCCGGCATCACCGTCGGCCCCGAGTGCACGCCCCGCGAGCTCGACGAGCGCCGCGACGAGCTGCGGCGGCACGGCGAGCGATTCGTCGCGCAGGAGGTCCAGGCCCTGTCCACCCTGCCGACGTTCGACGGGCACGAACTCCAGCGCCGGCACGTCGACATGCGGGCGTTCGTCATGCTCCGACCCGGGGACTCGGGTGAGATCCTCGCCTCCGCCCCGCCCGTCGCACTGACACGGGTGGCTCCGGCGGGCACGATGGTCGTCAACGCCTCGAGCGGGGGCGGGGGAAAGGACACCTGGATCCACCGTGCATGACACGACCGAGATCACCGAGGAGGCCGAGTCCCTGGACGTCGCCGGCCCACCCGACGACGCCGCCGGGGGGCCGGACGCGATCCGTCACACCACCTCTCCGTGCCTGTCCCCGGACGGGTCGATGCTGGCGTGCGTGGTCACCGAGCGCACCGGATACCCGCGGGCGGTGCAGCGGCCACTGGGCCTGGGGGGCCTCGACGGGGCAGGGCCGGAGCGCGACGTCGTGCTGCCCGTCAACGGCCCGGTCCGTCGAGTCGCCTACTCTCCCAACGGCAAGTGGCTGGCCTGTGAG
>NZ_JAALED010000401.1:1938-4559 GCF_014145155.1 Dietzia sp. B19
GGTCACGACCGATCCCGCGGACAAGGACGTCTACCCGATCGACACCCACCACGACGCCACCGAGCAGATCGTCTGCTGGGACGGCGACCTGCTGGCCCTGACCGCCTTCGACTCCGAGGGACTGGCCGAGGGCAGGCTGGTGGACCCGGAGACGGGCGAGAGCACGGTGGTCGACAGCCGGATGGGGGGCGCGCTCGTCCACGCCCGCGACGGCGCGGCCCTGTTCCGGGTCGGAGCCCGCGGGCACCGCGAACTGCTCCGGATCGTCCCGGACGGCCGGTGGTGGCCGCTGTTGCCCGTCGACACCGGGTCCACCACGGACGCCGGCGTGATCCTCGACGCCGGGGGCGAGGACCGGCCCATGAGGATGATCGTCCGCAGCGACCACTCCGCGGAGCGCATGGGCCTGATCGCGGTGGTCGCGGACGAGGAGAGCACGGAGTCCTGGCCGGTGGCCTACCGGGAGGACGCGGACCTGGACCGGGTGGAGGTGAGCCTGGACCGTTCGACGGCGGTGCTGCTGTGGAACGTCCGCGGGGGCTTGTCGGAGATCGAGGTGCTCGACCTGAGCGGGGACCGGCCGCGGGTGATCGTCAGACCGCCGCTCCCCGAGGTCGTGGCGTCCTCGCCCACCCTCACCGCCGACGGCCGTCTGCTGGCGCTCACCGTGCAGAGCCTCGACCAGCCGCCGCGCATCGTCATGTACGACGTGGAGCGACGGAGGTGGACGGGAGAGCCGCCGAGGCAACCGGATCCGGCGCCGGTGCTGGTCCACTTCACGGCCCGCGACGGGCTGGAGTTGTCCGGCTGGCTGTACCGCGCAGACCCGGCCGACGAACCGACGCCCACGGTCGTGTACCTCCACGGCGGGCCCGAGGGACAGTCCCGGCCGGGGTACAACGACCTCGCCCGCCGGTACCTCGACATCGGCGTGACCTACTTCGCGCCCAACGTGCGTGGGTCCACGGGGTCCGGACGCTTCTTCAGCCACGCCGACGACCGCTACGGCCGCTTCGCGGGGATCGACGACGTCGAGGACGCGCTGTTGCACCTGGTCGAGGCGGGCATCGCCGACCCCGACCGGGCGGTGGTCTCGGGCCGCTCCTATGGCGGGTATCTGGTGAACGCGACCCTGGTCCGGCACCCCGGGCGGTGGCGAGGGGGCATCGCGGCGTGCGGGATGAGCGATCTCCAGAGTTTCTACCGCACCACCGAGCCGTGGATCGCCGCCGCCGCCTATCCCAAGTACGGGAACCCGCTGCAGGAGCGGGAACTACTCAGGGAGGCGTCGCCGCTACATCTGTATCACCATGTCGACGTCCCCGTGCTCTTCGTCCACGGGGCACACGACACCAATGTGCCGCTCAGCGAGACGGAGCAGGCCGTGGAGGCCTTGCGTCGCCGCGGCGTACCGGTGGACGTGCTGCTCTTCGAGGACGAGGGTCACGAGTTCGTGAAATTGGCCAACAGGCAGCTGCTCGGGGACCGGGTGGTCGACTTCTGTCAGGAGGTGTTCGGTGTTCGGACGCAAGAAGAGTGAACCCGGCGACGCGGACGGGTTCGAGGGACGACTGATCGGGTGGCGGCGCCACATCCACGCCCACCCCGAGTTGTCCTACGAGGAGACCGAGACCACCGACTACATCGAGGGTGAGCTCCGGTCGATGGGGCTCGAGCCGACGCGGTTCCGGATCGGCACCGGCCTGTGGTGCGACGTCCCGGCCGCCGACGGCGCCACCGCGACGGACGTCGTGGCCCTGCGCGCGGACATCGACGCACTGGCCATGGGCGAGGACTCCGGCGAGCCCTTCGCCTCGGAGGTCGACGGGGTCGCCCACACGTGCGGTCACGACGGCCACACCGCGATGCTCCTGGGCGCGGCCGAGATGCTGGTCGCCGACCCGCCGCCGCGCCCCGTGCGCCTGATCTTCCAGCCGGCGGAGGAGACCATGCCGGGTGGCGCCAAGGACTGCGTCGAGGAGGGCGTGGTGGAGGGCGTGGACCGCATCCTCGCGCTGCACTGCGACCCGCACCGCCGTGTCGGCGAGGTGGGCGTGACCGGCGGCGCCATCACCTCGTCCAACGCCAAGATCGGCATCACGGTCCACTCGGACGGCGGGCACACCGCCCGGCCCCACGAGACCCAGGACACGGTCTTCGCCCTGGCGCAGATCGTCACGGGGGTGACCGCTGTGGTCGACCGGACGATCGACCCGCGCTCGGGAACGGTCCTGACCTGGGCCTCGGTCAAGGCCGGAGGCACCGCACCCAACGTCATCCCCGACTCGGGGCAGCTGTGGGGCACGCTGCGCAGCGCCGACCGCGACGTGTGGGCCACGGCGGAGCCCGTCGTCCGCGAGGCCGTCGAGACGATCGCCGCGACCTACGGGGTCCGCGCCGAGGTCGACTACGTCCAGGGCGTGCCGCCGGTGGTCAACGACGAGACCTGCGCCGACCTGGCCGCGTCGGCCGTCGAGCAGGTGCTCGGTGCCGACGGGGTGGGCACCGCCGTCCAGTCCAGCGGAGGCGAGGACTTCGCCTGGTACACCGAGGAGATCCCCGGCGTCTACCTGCGGCTGGGGGTGTGGGACGGCGAGTCCGAGGAGACCGACCTGCACCAC
>NZ_JAALED010000402.1:0-5026 GCF_014145155.1 Dietzia sp. B19
TTCGGCGCGTGGGAGCCCCGCACCGGGGCCTGCGGATCGCTCTGGGACGTGGTCCGCGACCGCCGGCTCGTCCACCGCCCCGAGGTCCGCGGCGGGGTGCTCGAGACCGAGTGCGCCGCGCTGCTGGAACAGTTCTTCCGCGCTCGGCGGTAGCGGCGCGCCCGTACGGCGGTGACGGGATCGTGACCATGGTCCGGTGGAGGCCCGGCGCACATCTCCGTACGGTGGATCGGGAGAGGCGCCGGGCAGCGGCGCCGCGATCGAGAGGAGCACCACATGGGTGTGGGAGACAAGTTCTCGAACAAGGCCGAGGAGCTCGGCGGCCGCGCCAAGGAGTCGGCCGGCGCCGCGACCGGCGACCGTGACCTCCAGGCCGAGGGCCAGGCGGACCAGGGCAAGGCCGGCATCAAGCAGGGCGCCGAGAAGCTCAAGGACAAGGCCAACGAGGCCGCGAGCAAGCTCACCGGCAACGACAAGGCCTGATTCGCCCCGGCGAGCAGGCGATTTCCGCCTGCGGCCGCTCGTGAAGTAGCCTGATCGGCGGTGGCGTGTCCGAGCGGCCGAAGGTGCAGCACTCGAAATGCTGTGTTGGGTAACCCCCAACCGTGGGTTCAAATCCCACCGCCACCGCCACGGGGAGAGCCCCGGAACTCATCGGAGTTCCGGGGCTCTCCCCGTTTCGGGCCTCATCTCGGGCCTGATCTCATTCCGCGTCGTCACCCGGGAAGACGTCGGCGACGAAGTCCGGCAGGGCGGCGACCGCCCGGAGCGTGGTGATCGCGGAGTCGATCACGGTCTCCTGGGGCAGCCCGGACTCCTCGCCCAGCAGCGCCAACTCCTCGACACCGGCCAACCAGGCGCGGGTGAGCACCAGGGCCATCGGGCCGGGCCGGACCACCCCGATGCTGTGGAGGATGCGCAGGCTGATGGTGCGGTGCATCCCGTCCACGACCTGCTCGAGGACCGGGTCCACGGACCTGCCCGACCGCAGGACCGCCACGTAGTTGTCGCGCCGCCGCTGGATGTAGCGCACCAGTGCGGTGATGATCGCCCGGGTGCGGTCCTCCGCGCTGGCCCCCTCCGGCACCTCGGTGAGCGACAGGACGTGGTCGGCGGCCGCGTTGACCACCGCCGTGAGGTAGGCCAGCTTGGTGGGGAAGTAGTGGAACAGCAGGCTGCGCGAGACCCCCGCCCGCTCGGCCACGTCATCCATCGACAGCGCGTGGAACGGCACCGTCTCCAGGAGTCTCACTCCCAGGACCACCAGTTGGTCGCGGCGCTCGTGCCGGGAGAGCCGTCGGCCGCTCGTACCGGGCATCGCTCACCTCGTCGTCGTCGATTCCTGCCGTCGTCGATTCCCCCCATCGTAGGGCCAGGGCCGGCCCCCCGGACCGTCGTGCCACGATGGGACACATGTCGGATCACACGCCCCCCACCCCACGCGCGACGACCTTCGACGTGGGGTCCCGGATGGTCCTCGACGGCACCGCGGGGGGCCGCACCGGCGTCATCCACACCCCGCACGGCGACATCGCCACCCCGGCGTTCGTGCCCGTCGGCACCAAGGCCACCGTCAAGACCCTCACCCCGGAGCAGGTCCGCTCGACCGGCGCGCAGGCCGTCCTGGCCAACGCCTACCACCTGTACCTGCAGCCCGGCCACGACGTGGTGGACGCCGCCGGCGGGCTGGGGGAGTTCATGCGCTGGTCCGGGCCCACCTACACCGACTCCGGGGGCTTCCAGGTGATGAGCCTCGGGGTGGGCTTCAAGAAGGTGATCGAGATGTCGGCGGGCGCGGCCGGGGCCCCGGACGACTCCGCCACCAACAAGGGCCAGGGGAGGCTCGCGAAGGTCGACGAGGACGGTGTCACCTTCACCTCGCACCTCGACGGGTCGCCGCACCGGTTCTCCCCGGAGGTGTCGATGCGGATCCAGCACGGTCTGGGGGCCGACATCCTGTTCGCCTTCGACGAGCTCACCACGCTCATGAACACCCGCGAGTACCAGGAGAGGTCGGTCGAGCGCACGCGGCGTTGGGCGCAGCGGTGTCTCGACGAGCACGAACGCCTGTCGGTGGAGCGCGGGCACCGGCCCGGTCAGTCACTGTGGGGCGTGGTCCAGGGCGCGCAGTTCGAGGACCTGCGGCGGCAGGCCGTGCGCGGGCTCGTGGAGATGAGCGACCGCGCCGAGGAACAGGGGCGCCGCGGGTTCGGCGGCTACGGGATCGGCGGGGCGCTGGAGAAGGAGAACCTCGGCACCATCGTGGGCTGGTGCACCGAGGAACTGCCCGAGGACCGGCCGCGCCACCTGCTGGGGATCAGCGAGCCCGACGACATCTTCACGGCGGTGGAGAACGGGGCCGACACGTTCGACTGTGTCGCGCCCACCCGGCTCGCCCGCCACGGCGGGATCTACACGCTGGACGGGCGGGTCAACGTCACCCGGGCCCAGTTCCGGCACGACCACAGCGCGCTCGACCCCGAGGGGCCGTCCGAGGTCTCGCGGGAGTACAGCCGCGCGTACCTGCATCACCTGTTCAAGGCCAAGGAGTTCCTCGGGTCGACCCTGCTCACCCTGCACAACCTGGCGTTCGTGGTGCGGCTGGTCGACGAGGTGCGCGCCGCGATGGACGCCGGGCCCGACGAGTACCTGGCGTACAAGTCCCAGTTCCTGGGGCGGTACTACTCGACGTAGCACCGCCCGCGCCTTACCCGGTCGGCGTCCGCCGGGCCCGTGCGCGCCTTCCTCGGGGGACGTCCCGCGGGGCCCGTCCGCGCCGATGACGTACGCGCCCTCTTCGGCTTATGCGGCCCCCCTGTCAGCCGCCGGAAGGGGTGCGCGCCGTCTCTGGACCATTCCGGACGCGCACCTCGGGTGAGGCGTCAGTGTCGGTCGCAGTCGCGCAGTCGCGCAGTCGCGCAGATGCGTGGAAAGCTGTCGGCATGGACCTTGGCGAGACTCTGGACGAGATCGATGCGATATACGCTCAGCGAACCGCTTTCGGAACCAATCCGATGGCGCCCACAGCTCCTCTGGGACCCTTCAGTCAGGCGGCGATGCAGGCCGCCGAGAATCTCCTGGTCAAAGCCCTAGACCGGATGGGGAGCGGCGAGCAGGACGCGGCGGAGCGACTGATGGGACGCGCGGCCGAGATCCCGTTCGATGACCACGAGGGGGTGTGGCCGGGACCCGAGGTGGCCGCGGATTTGCTCTACAACCTCATCGCGGACCATTCGGAGTTGCTCGCCGAGTTCGAGTTTGACGACGAGGGGAATGAACCCCCGATCGAGGTCCACCTGGGTATCCGGGAGATCAAGGGCCGGTTGAGCCCAGGAGAGGGTGAGGCACTGCGTGAGGTAATGCGTGAGATCCTGACGGTCGCGGGCGAGTACGGGATCGATCGCCACCAAGTGGGGCGACTGCGCGAGGTGCTCGAACTCCTGCCGCGGGGGGAGTACCACCGCGAGCTTCCAGGCGACGCCACGACCCAGCAGCGGCTGGACTCGATCGCCGCCGCGTGCCGCGTGTCTGCACTACTCCTCGAGACGTTCTACGGGGAGTACTGAGCCCGGGGTAAGAGAGTCAGCCGTCGAAGTAGATCGAGTGATGCAATGAGCAGCCCGGGTTGAACGGCGCCCTGCAGGCCGGGCACCCGTGTGCGTTCAGGTACTCGGTGATCGACAGCGTGGTCCGGCAGACACCGCACAGGATCGCCGGGGCGTCGAACTCGGCCCGCGGCCACGCCGAGACCGCGTGGTCAGCGGCATCGGCGTGGCAGCGGAAGCACGGGTAGAACTCCCGGCAGCAGTGGAAGCGGATCGCCACCACGTCGAGGGGCCCGCGGTAGTGGACGCAGCGGGTCTGGTCGTCGACGGTGGCGCCGAGCACCCGTATCGATGCGCCGCTCCCGTCGCGCCCGACGCCCGAGCCGCCGCCACCCGCGCCCTCGTCGTGGGAGGTCATGCCCTCGAGTCTGCCAGGGGCGATCGCGCCACGGTCGATCCGGCCAGGGCGGTCTGATAGCTGGGCTCGCGCTTCTTGATCCACGCGATCACGACGTACGTCACCGGCAGCAGGACCGCCTCGACGAGGGTCTTCCAGACGAACCCGATCACCACGTAGTTCCAGTAGTCGCCCGACCCGAGGACCATGCCCAGGGCGGGTGCCGCGATGGTGCAGAAGACGATGGTGTCCGCGAGCTGGCCGACCACGGTTGAGCCGAGCAGCCTGGCCCACAGGGTCTTCTCACCGGTGCGGCGCTTCATCCACACCAGGACGTAGCTGTTGAGCAGCTCGCCCACCACGTAGCCGGCCAGGCCGGCCAGGAAGAACTGCGGGATCACGCCGGCGACGGCCTCGAACGCGTCCTGGTTCTCGTAGAACGGGGCCGGCGGCAAGTGGACGGTGAACGTGAAGCTCAGCGCCGCCAGCGCCAGGACGGCGAAGCCGGAGAGGACGACACGGCGCATCGCCTTGAAGCCGTACACCTCGCTGATCACGTCGCCCAGCACGTACGCCAGCGGGAAGAGCAGGAAGGCGCCGTCGGTGACGAGACCGTCGAGGCTGAGGAACCCGAGTTCGAAGCTCAGGTCGGGGAAGAGCAGGACGCCCTTGGTGCCGGTGACGTTGCTGATGAGCATGACGCCCACGAACAAGGCGATCAGGTAGCCGTAGTACGGGCTGGCGACGGTGGCGAAGACCGCGCGGTCGGTGCCGCTGCGGTCGTCCCGGGCGTCGGGGGCGGGGCTGGTGGGGGTCGGGTCGGACATGGTCGGGTCGGAGGAGTCCCGGGTGCTGCGCGCCGGCTCGGGAATGGTCCCGTCCGGCCGCCCAGGCCCGCGAGGATCAGGGTTCTGCTTCGATGAAGTGGTCACGGGCGTCGATTATCCGCGCAGACGCGCCCGACCGGCGAATCCACCGATCGCGCGACGTCCACCTCTGCGAACGTCCGGGCTCGACGGTCAGGCGACGACCCAGGGGCCGGACCGCAGCGATGCGGGAGAGACCACCCCTCGCAGGGCATCGA
>NZ_JAALED010000403.1:0-4627 GCF_014145155.1 Dietzia sp. B19
CGCTCCCCGCCCGACCCGGGCCGCTCGGGATGGTCGGGAACGCACTGCGCGGTGCGCTGATCGGCATGGCCGAGCTCGTGCCCGGCGTCTCGGGCGGCACGGTCGCACTGGTGACCGGCGTGTACCCACGGTTGCTGGACTCGGGCGCGCACGTGGTGGACGGGATGCGGTCGGCGATCCTCGGCCCGGACCGCCGGGCGCGCACGTCCGCGGCCTTCCGTCACGTGGACTGGTGGCTGCTGCTCCCGCTCGCGGTGGGCATGCTGGCGATGGTCTTCACCATGGCCGGGGTGCTCAAGGGCTTCGTCGAGGGGAGCCCGGAGATCGCACGCGGGCTGTTCCTCGGCATGGTCGCGGCGAGCATCGCGGTGCCGCTGGGGATGGCGCGGGCCACCCCGGGTGGACGGAACTGGGCTCTGGGGCTGATCTTCGTCGGCGGCGCGGGGCTGGCGTTCGTGCTGTCCGGGTTGCCCAGCGGGACGATCAGCGACCCGTCCTACCTGCTGGTGTTCGTGGCCGCCGCGGTGGCGATCTGCGCGCTGGTCCTGCCCGGTGTGTCGGGTTCGTACCTGCTGCTCGCGATGGGGCTCTACGCGCCGACCCTCGGAGCCGTGGACGACCGGAACTTCGCCTACCTCGGGGTGTTCGCGCTCGGTGCGCTCGTCGGGATCTCGCTCTTCGTCAAGATCCTCGACCGGTTGCTCGAGGACTTCCGCAAGCCCACCCTCATCGCCATGGCCGGCCTGATGCTCGGCTCCCTGCGGGCCCTGTGGCCCTGGCAGACCGAGGAGGCCGACATCCTGGCGCCGGGGTCCGACTGGCCGGTCGTCCTGGCCGCGGTGGGGGTCGGCGTCGTGGTGGTGATGATCGTCCTGGCCGTCGAACGGTTCTTCGCGGCCAAGGCGGCGACCACGGACCCGGACCCGCGGGTCACGGCGCTCGAGGACCGGGAGTAGGCGGCCCGGCCGGATCGATGATCAACTGCGGCGTCGACCGTCAGTCGTCCTCCTTCCGGGCGACGTCGAAGACCATCTTCTGGACGCCGTTGCCGTAGGCCTCGTGCTCGGTGAGGATTAGCGGGATGGCGTCGACGTCGGCCGCGCCGAAGAGGCGCCGTCCCGCGCCGAGCAGGAGCGGGAAGACCAGGAGGTGGTACCGGTCGACCAGGCCCGCCTCGGACAGGGAGTGGCCGAGGGTCGCGCTGCCGTGGACGAGGATCGGGCCGCCGTCGGTCTCCTTGAGCCGCGCCACGTCCTCGACCGAACGCAGGATGGTCGTCGGTCCCCAGTTGTCCACGAGGTCGTCGGCGGTCAGGGTGGTGGACACCACGTACTTCGGTAGTCCGTTGTACCTGGCGAAGTCCTCCGTCATCTCCGGCCAGACCGGGGAGAACGCCTCGTAGCTGCGGCGACCCAGTAGGAGGGCGGTGGCCTCGTCCTGCTCGCGTCCCTTGATCTCGTAGGCGGCCTCGTCGAAGGGGATGTCCCGGTAGGTCCAGCCGGCGTTGCGGTAGCCCTCCTCGCCGCCGGGTGCCTCCATGACCCCGTCGAGCGACATGAAGGCGGTGATGATGAGCGTGCGCATGTGGGTCCTCTCGGTGTGCGCTGGTGTCGTGGCGCGGGGAGGGCGCCCGGTGACGTCTCAGGCGTGGGCCAGGACCTCCGACTCGAGCCGCCGGTACCCGGCCTCCATCCCGTCGACCATGCCGGTGCCGAGGATCATGTCGCGGAGCTCGGCGCTGTCGTAGGTGATGACGAGCGTCATCAGGGTCCCGTCCCCGACGGCTGTGAGGGTCTGCTCGTTGCGCGTCGGTGGCGCGTCGGCCCCCTCCATCGTCTCGGTGAAGACCTCGCGGTGCGGAGGGTCGGTCTCGATGAGCTCTCCGACGAGCGCGAACGCCTCGCCCTCGACCCCGGCGTCGGGGGCCCACTCGAAGCGGGTGGTCTCGCCGGGCGCTGAGGCGACCCGGCAGCCGACCAGGGCCCAGCCGTCGGGGCCGTGGAACCACCGGTTCAGCAGTTCCGGCTCGTGGTGTGCGTCCCAGACCTGCTGGGGTGTGCCCCGCAGGATCCGGGTGAAGCGCACCTGCGTGTCGCTGAGGAGCTGCGCTGCGGTCGCGCGGTCGGCGGCGAAGGAGCGCAGGTCTGCCAGGACGTCGTCGATCTGCGCCATCGCGGAGCGGGTGCCCTCCTCCATGCCCAGCTCGAGCAGCTGCTCGAGTTGGTCGAGGCTGGTGAAGTACGTGGTGGTGGTCAGGCGGGCGCCGCTGTCGGTCTCCTCGAAGGAGAACACCGCGCGCATCGTCGGCATCTCGGGGTTGGGGCGGCCGTCCTCGTCGGTGAAACCGTCCAGGATCTCGAACGAGCCCCCCTCGATCACGGACAGGTACTCCCAGTAGCCGCCGCTGCGGGCTCCGTCCGGCCCGGTCATGTAGTACTCGGACCGGCCGCCCGGGTAGATGTCGTGACGGGTGAAGGTCGCCGGCCACTCCGGCGGTCCCCAGAACCTCTCGAGCTGGCGCGGGTCCACGTACGCGTCCCAGAGCCGGCGGACCGTCACGGGGAAGTCGGCGACGATGGTCATCGTCAGCTCCTCGAGGTCCTTGTCTACGGATGTCACTGGCATGATCGGATCCTTCTCCCTCGGTGGTGGTCGTACATTGTGCTTGTGGTCAGTCGTCGGCGAGCAGGGCGTCGAGCCTGTCGATGCGCCCCCGCCAGAGGCGCTCGAAGCCGTCCAACAGGGTCTGGGCCCTGCGGATCGCCTCGGGGTTGCCCCGGATCCGGCGTTCGCGTCCGTGGCGGTCGTCGGTCACGAGTCCGGCCTCCTCGAGGACGTTGACGTGCTTGCGGACCGCCGCGAACGACATGTCGTAGTGATGGGCGAGGTCGGAGATGGAGCACTCGTCGGTGAGCGTGCGACGGACGATGTCCCGGCGTGTGGCGTCGGCCAGCGCCCGGAACAACCGATCCACGTCGTCGTCACTGAGATCCACCCCGCGTGTGTGATATGAAACCATTTGGTTTCATGTTAGGTCGCGGCGGGGACCGGGTCAATGGTGCGGCCCAACTCGCCCGCCGCGATGTCGTGGGTCGCCCCTACTCTGGGTGCGTGCGGTCGAGCGTGAGGGTCCCCGAGTCCGAGGTCGAGCGGTTCGTCGGGACGGCGGCCCTGGCACGTGCGCGCCCTTATGTGAACCCGGACGCAATCGGCGACGTGAGCTACAACCCCGGTTCGCGGACGCTGTCCGCACTGGTCACGGGCAGCGGCGGGCGCCGGTATCGGACCGAGGTCGCCTTCGGGCATCCCGATGCGAGCGGTTGGTCCCGGCCGAAGCTCAGCACGTGCACGTGCCCGGTGGCGATGCGGTGCAAGCACGCCGCGGCGCTCATGTTGTTCGCCGGCGTGGATCCGGACGGCGGCGCACACAGCGGGGTAGGCGGCGGGGAACCGGTACCTGAATGGCGGCGGCGGGTCGAAGAGATGATGCACGGCACGGCGCAGCAGGCCCGACCGCGGGAGTCCGAGGTCTATGGACTGCAGCTGTCGGTGGTGGCGGACGAGACCGTGGACGACGGCTGGACCGGTGGGTTGCGGCCCGGGTTGGGCAACCGGCTCCGGGCGCGCATCGTGGTCCCGGGCAGGGGCGGGCGGTGGAAGTCGGCGGGGGTGGAATGGGACCGGCTGCGCTACGGCTGGACCGCGGACATGAGCGCCGCCCAGACAAGCTGGTTCCGCGCCGTGGACGCGCTGGCCCGTAGTCGTCGTCAGGCCAGGGTGTGGTTGGACCTGTGCGATGCCGAGGTCCCCGCACTGTGGCCGCTCATCTCCACCGCCGCCGAGGCCGAGGTGGAGATCGTCCCCGATGACGGCCTGCACGACGTCCGGCCCGGGCCGCGCCGGCGCGTCGGGCTCACGGCCTGGTCACCCGATGGCCTGCAGGTGGTGGTCACCGCCGCGGCGGAGGTGCTGCCCGACGCCGACGGCGCCCAGGAGATGCCCGACGACGACGAGGAACACGACCGCCCCCTGCCGGGCGCACTCGTGGGGGAGCGCGGGGACCTGGTCGCGGTGGTCCGCGACAGGGTGTTGGAGCTCTGCCCGGTCGGGCGGCTCGACCACGGGGTGGCCCGCGATCTGCGTCGATGGCGTGAGCTGACGATCCCGGATGAGTCCGTCGCCGAGTTCTGCGGAGAGTTCCTCCCCGGTCTCGTCGACGCGTTCCCGGTGGTCGACCGAGCCGGTCGCCTGGAGCTGCCGGAACCAGACCGCGTCGAGTTCGAACTGGTGATCCGGCGCTATGCCGGGCCCGACTCCGCGGACGGGCCGGACCTCGTCGCGGAGTGGTCCCGGCTCGACGTGTTGCGGATGAGCGACGGCACCGAGACGACGCGCCGTCGTCCGCTGACAGGTGGGGACCTCGGTGCCGCCGGACCGATCCTGGCCGACCGCGAATCGCTCGAGCTCGCGGTGAGAGTCGAGGAGGCCGGGTGGGGGTGGGTCGTCACGCCCGGGCCCTGGCGGGTCACCGGGCACGACGCGGCTGTGCTGCTGGCGGACGGGGTGCCCGCGTTACGCGCCCTCGACGGCGTCCGGTTGACCGTGCGCGACGGGGTCCCGGAGATCC
>NZ_JAALED010000404.1:0-5077 GCF_014145155.1 Dietzia sp. B19
TACACGCTGACTGCAGCCGCTTCTGAACATGGCGTCTCGCCTGCGCATCGGTACACGCGGGACGCCAGGTTCGCGTGCGGCTGTGGCCGGGCACGAGCCGGGCACGAGCTGGGAGGGAGCCAGGCACGAGCCGGGCACGAGCTGGGCAGGAGCCGCGCCACTGTTCCTCGACTCGACCGGGACGCCACAGGGCCCCGGGCGGCCTCGCCGTGTGGCGGGAGCCCGGGGCCCGTGTGCGTGGGGGTCGGAGTGCAGCCGGTCGGTCAGGACCGGTGGGGATCACTCCTGAGCAGCGTCACTCTTGGAGCAGCGTCACTCATGGAGCACCGTCACTCCTGAGCAGAGTCACTCGGTCACGAACGCTCCGTCGTAGAGGACCGTCGAGGACAGGGTCGGGGTGAGTCCCCCGACGGTGTCGGAGATCGCGACGTACTGCTCGGCGTTGGCCATCACGGTGAACGGCTGCACCTCGTTGAAGACCTCCTGCAGGCGGGTGAGCGCCTCCTTCTGGGCGTCGAGGTCGGCGGCGGCCTTGAGGTCGTTGATGGCGGCGGTGAGCTCCGGGTCGTCGATCCCGGTGATGTTGGTCGCCCCGGTCGGGAGCATGCCGCTGGCGAAGGCGGCCGCAGGATCGGCGTCCGAGGTGGCCAGTCCGCCGATCACGATCTCGAAGTCCCCGGTGAACTGGCGTGCCGTGACCTGGGAGACCGGCGCGTTGTCGATCACGACCGTGAACCCGGCCGCGTCCAGCAGCGCCTTGGCCACGACTCCGGCCTCGATGTTCTCGGGACCGTCGCCGATGAGCATGCGCAGGGTGCCGTCCCAGTCCGGGGTGTCGGCCTTTACCTCCTCCACCAGGGCCCGGGCCGCCTCCACGTCGTACGCAGGCCCTTCCTGGCCGTCGTAGAGCCGGGAGGAGTCGGCGACGAGTGCGGAGGTGGCCTGGCCCTCACCGTTGTAGAGGCGCTGGTTCCACAGGTCGCGGTCCAGCGCGGCGGCGACGGCCTGGCGGGCGCGGACGTCGGTCAGGACGCCGTCGTATCCGGCCTTGCCGGAGTTCATGTTGATCACCGAGCCGGAGCTGATGATCTCCTCGAAACCGCGGACCTCGTCGTCCTGGGCCATGTTCACGAACTTGGCGCCGCGCAGGAACCCGACCTGGACCTCACCCGTCTGGAACGCGTCGTAGGTGCCCTGGGATCCGGGGATGCGGATGAACTTCAGGGTCGGGCAGACGGGACCGCCGTAGTAGTCGGGGTTGGGCTCGAGCACGGTTTCCTGGTCCGGGGTGAAGTCGGCGACGGTGAACGCTCCGGCGCCGATCGGGTTGCTGGCCCACTCCTGCGGGTCGGCGGCCTCGTAGGCGTCCCGGGGGATGACCTCCCCGACGGTCCCGGCGAGCGTGATGGGGAACCCGGCCCACGGGTCGGCGAGCGTGAACTCGACGGTGAGCGGGTCCACCACCCGAGCCTCGGTGATCTCCATGGCCTCGGTCATCGCGACCGACCGGGTGGCGGGGTCCTTGTGCAGGGCCACCGTGAACGCGACGTCCTCCGCGGTGAGCGGGTCGCCGTTGGAGAAGGTGACGCCGTCGCGGAGGGTGAGGGTCCACACGGTGTTGTCGTCGTTGGACTCCAGCGACTCGGCCAGCTTGGGCTCGAACTCCTCGGCCTCCGGGTTCCACACCATGAGCCGGTCGTAGACGGCCGCCGACTGGGCGCCGCCGCGGACGCCGTACTGGCCCTGGCCGGGCGCGAAGCTGGGGAGCATGGAGAACTCGCCCACGGTGATCGTGCCGCCGGCGCGGTCCTCGGTGCAGCGCTCGGACTGGTCCGGCGCGAGGCCCTCGCCGCCGGCCGCGGCGGTCGAGTCGTCCCCGCCCCCGCCACATGCGGTCAGGGTCAGGGTGGCCGCCGCTAGTACGGCCAGTGCGCTGGTGGTGCGCTTCATCGGTTCTCCTCGAGAGGGTGGTGGCACGCGACCTGGTGGCCGGGTGCGATGACGGTCAGCTGTGGGCGTTCGGCGGCGCAGATCTCGGTGGCCCGGGGGCACCGGGTACGGAAGCGGCAACCGGACGGGGGGTCGAGCGGGGAGGGCAGCTCCGAACTCGTGGCGGTGATCGGCGACTCGCCGAGCGTGTCCGCGAGGGTGCCGCCGAGTGTGGGGGCCGACGAGATGAGCAGCATCGTGTACGGGTGGGCGGGCGCGCGGTAGAGGGAGGAGGTGTCGGCGACCTCGCACACCGTGCCGAGGTACATCACGGCCACCTGGTCGGCGATGTTGTGCACCACCGACAGGTCGTGGGAGATGAAGACCATCGTCAGCCGGTAGCGCTCCTTCATCTCCTCGAGCAGATTGAGGATCTGTGCCTGCACGGAGACGTCGAGCGCCGAGACCGGCTCGTCGCACACCAGCACCTCGGGCTCGAGCACCAGTGCCCGGGCCAGCGCGATGCGTTGGCACTGGCCGCCCGAGAACTCGGACGGGCGCCGGCCACCGGCGTGGTCGGGGTCCAGGCCCACCGCCTCGAGGGCCGCGTCGACCCGGCGCCGGATCTCCTCCCGGCCGCCGTCGACGCCCTGGATCTCCAGACCCTCCGCCACGATGTCCCGGACCCTGCGGCGGGGATTGAGCGACGAGACGGGGTCCTGGAACACCATCTGGATCAGCTTCCGGGCCCGTTTGAGTGAGGCCCCGGACAGCGAACACAGGTCGGTGCCGTCCACCACCACGCGGCCGGAGGTGGGACGGGGGAGTTGGAGCAACGCGCGACCGAGGCTGGACTTGCCGCAGCCGGACTCGCCGACCAGAGCCAGCGTCCTGCCGCGGGGGACGTCGAGGGAGACGTCAGAGACGGCGTGGACCGTCCCCTTGCGGGTGTGGTACTCGACGGTCACGTGATCGACGACGAGCTTGGCGTCCCCGGGCCGTCCCGCGTCCGGCGGGGTGGGCGCGTCGGCGACGTGCTGACTGGAGCCGGTCATGAGGCCTCGCTGCTGGTGCGGTGGTGGACGGGGACGGTGGGGTGGAGACATCCGACGCGGTGGACGGTGGTCGCCGTGGGGTGGGAGGTGGAGGCCGTGGCGAGGTCCCCGAGAGGGGGGTCGACGACGAGGCAGTCGTCCGCCACCCGGGGGCATCTCGGGGCGAACCGGCATCCCGGCGGCATCTCCCGCAGGTTCGGCGGGCGCCCCTCGATCACGGTGAGCCGGGTGTGCGGAGGCAGGTCCGGCCGCGGGATCGAGTCCAGCAGTGCGCCGGTGTAGGGGTGCGCGGGTTCGTCGAGCAGCGCCCGGGTGTCGCCCACCTCGAGGAACCGACCGGCGTACATGACCCCGATCCGGTCGGTGTGCTGCGAGACCACGGCGAGGTCGTGGCTGACCAGGATCATCGCCATGTCCCCGTCGGCCTGCAGCCCGTGGAGGAGGTCGAGGATCTCGTGCTGCACCGTCACGTCGAGCGCGGTGGTGGGCTCGTCGGCGATGAGCAGCTTGGGCGAGCAGGACAGGGCGATGGCGATCCCGACGCGTTGGCGCATGCCGCCGGAGAGCTGGTGGGGGTACTCGGTGAGGCGGGCGCGGGGAGAGGGGATCCGGACCCGCTCGAGGAGCTCGACCGCGCGGTCGGCCGCCTCCCGGCGACCCAGTCCCAGATGGTGCCGCAGCGGGTCGATGATCTGCCGACCGATGGTCCGGATGGGGTTGAGCGAGGTGAGCGGGTCCTGGAAGACCATCGCGATCTCGCGTCCCCAGAACTTCTGTGCCTCGCGCTGGGACAGGGCCAGGACGTCGCGGCCGTCGAAACGGACCGTCGAGGCGGGATCCACCCGGGCGGTGGTGGGGGCGATGCCCATGATCGAGCGGACGAGCATCGACTTGCCGGAGCCGGACTCGCCGACGATGCCGATGGTCTCGCCGCGGCGCAGGGAGATGTCGACCCCGTCGACGGGCGTGATGCGCCCGGAGGGGGTGTCGATGTGGGTGCGGAGTTCCCGGACCTCGAGCAGCAGGTCGTCCCGGTCGTTCGACGACACGGGTCTGCGGGGTGGTGCGGCGGCGATGACGGCCTCCTCGGGGTGATGGTCCGGTCTAAGTCATCTACTTAATCCGTCTTGCTGTGACGAGTATCACGGCATATGGTGGCTACGTCAAGACGAGTAAGAAACCGCCTTAGGCGGTGTCTCAATCGAAGGGTCACTACGTGCTCAGGTTCATTGGCGAACGCGCTCTGCACGCGATCGTCGTCGTCGTACTCGCCGCGACCGGCGCGTTCTTCCTCATGGAGGCGGTCCCGGGCGACTCCGCGGCCTCGGCCGTCGGCCCGGGGGCCACCGCGGAGCAATACCAGTTGGCGAGGGAGGAGTTGGGGCTGGACAAGCCCGTATGGACCCGGTTCGCCGACTGGGTCGGGGGGCTGGCCTCCGGCGACCTCGGGAACTCACTGGTCCCGCCCAACCAGTCCGTGGTGGAGCTGATCGGCAACGCGCTGCCGGTCACCATGCAGCTCGCGTTCCTGTCGATCATCCTCTCGCTGGCGATCGCGGTGCCCGTCGCCGTGTGGTCGGCCTACCGGCGCGGTGGGGTGTTCGACCAGGTGGCCTCGATCGTGGCGTTCGCGTTCATCTCGGTCCCCAGCTTCGTGGCCGGCCTGCTGCTGATCTACCTGTTGGTCTTCAACCACTCGTTGGCGCAGCAGTTGATCCTCGGCGCGGCGGTGGTGATCGGCCTCGCGGTGGCGCTGTCCCCGCTCGGCAGGCGCGGCGGCCCCGGGTCACCCGGGGTGATGTGGGGCCGGGCCCTGATCGGCGGCGTCGCGGTGGGCGCGGTACTGGCCCTGCTGGCCCTGTTCCTCCCCGAGTTCCCGCGGCAGGGCTACGTGCCGCTGGCCGACGGACTGGGGGAGAACCTGCGGAGCATCGCCCTGCCGGCCATCACCCTCGCCCTGATGGAGGTCGCGATCTTCACCCGCGTCCTGCGGACCGACATGATCTCCACCCTCCAGCAGGACTTCGTCCTCTCGGCCCGCGCCAAGGGCATGCCCACCCGGCACGTCCTGGTCGCGGAGGCGCTGCGGCCGA
>NZ_JAALED010000404.1:5140-8956 GCF_014145155.1 Dietzia sp. B19
GGATCAGTCTGGGCCGACTCATCGGCGGGACGGTGGTGGTCGAGCGGCTGTTCAACCTCCCCGGCATGGGCAGCATGATCGTCGACGCCGTCCAGAACGACAATCTGCCGGTCGTCCTGGGCGGGGTGATCGTGATCGCCGTGTTCTACGTCCTGGTCAACATGACCGTCGACGTCACGTACGCACTCATCGACCCGAGGATCCGCCGTGGCTGACACCGACCCGACCCGCCCCGATTCCAGCCGCCCCGATCCCACCCGGGCTGCCTCCACCCGCGCTGCCTCCGGGCCCGTCGCGGGCCCCGGCGTCGTCGCCGATCCCACCGTGGCCGCCGCCACCCCGGCACGCCGCCGTCCGAGGATGCCCCGGTTGTCCGGACTCGGCACCGCGCTCGCCCTGGCCTGGACCGTCCTCATCGTCCTGGGCGCACTGTTCGTGGACTTCCTGCCGCTGGCCGAGGCGCGCGACCCGTCCCTCGCGCTGATGACGCCGTCGACCCTCGCCCCCGACCTGCTGTCCGACCATCCCCTCGGGACGGACGGACAGGGCCTGGACATCCTGGGAGGCCTGCTCTACGGCGCCCGGGTCTCCCTCGTCGTGGGTATCGGCGGAGTCCTGGTCGGGGCCCTCGTCGGTGGCGCGCTCGGGCTGGTGGCCGGCTACCGGGGTGGGTGGACCGATCGCATCGTCTCCATCATCACCGACACCCTGCTGGCGTTCCCGTCGCTCATCCTGCTCATCGCGATCGTCACCGTGCTCGACCCGACACTGCCCAACATCACCCTCGCCCTCGGGATCATGGTTGTCCCGGCCTACGCCCGGCTCGTCCGGGCCAACGCGATGAGCTTCGCCGGCCGGGAGTTCGTCACCGCGGCGAGGTCGCTCGGGGCGGGTGAACTGCGGATCATGCTGCGGGAGGTCACCCCGAACATCGTCCAACCGGTCTTCTCGTACAGCTTCATGCTCGTCGCCGTGTTGATCGTGGCCGAGGCGTCGCTGAGCTACCTGGGGCTGAGCATTCCCCGGCCGGAACCGACATGGGGCAACATGATCAGTGCCGGTCAGGCCGATTTCCAGCGATACCCGTATCTCGTCGGCGTCCCGGCGGTCGTACTATTCCTGACGGTGCTCAGTTTCAATCAGCTGGGCGAGGCGGCAGGTCGGAAGTGGAGTCCCGGTGCAGCGAAGATCTGATGAGACCTCAGCCGAGGGGAGCGCAGCCGACGTGGCCGAGATGCCCGAGGAGGCCGGCGATTCCAGCGACGCCAAGGACGCCAAGACGGCGATGATCGAGGTCGCCGAGAAGATGATCAGCGAGCGGGGGCTGGACGACGTCTCGATGCGCGACGTCGCGACGGCGGCCGGTCAACGCAACAACTCGGCCGTCCAGTACCACTTCGGCAGCCGCGACGGGTTGATCCTGCAGGTGTTGCGACGCCGGATCATCTCCCTGGACTCCGCCCGGAAGGCGCGGCTGGCCGCGGCCGACGAGCAGGGTCTGGGCTACGACCTGCACACCCTCGTCGGGGTGCTGTTCGAACCGATCGTCGAGCTCCTGCGCGCCCACCCCGAGGCCACGCACTACGCACGGTTCCTGCAGCGGGTCGGGCCGGTCATGGCGCCGGGCATCCCCGAGGCGGATCTGCGGACGGCGACCGACGACGTGGTGGTGCGGCTGATCGACGTGCTCTCCCACCTGCCGCGGCGGGTGGCGTTCGAACGCATCGACCTGGCCACCCAGATGTTCACCGGGGCGCTGGCGGTCTACGAGGACCGCCGAGACGCCCGGAACACCGTGGTCAACGCGCGGTTCGAGGACGTCGTGGCGCACCTCTACGACATGATCGAGGCCGCACTGTGTGCCGGGGCGGGGTCCGGGGCCGGGTCCGGGTCCGGGGCCGGGACCGTGTCGCGGGACTGACCTGCTCTCAGACCCGCCCGCGGAGCAGCTTCCGGAAGTAGACCACCGGCTGCAGGTACCGGTCGAACGCGTAGGTCGAGCGTCTGGGCACGGTCAGGTCGATCCCGCGCACCGACGGTGCGGGCCGACCGTCCCGGTCGTGCTCGACCAGCATCAGCCGGTCGCGGCTCACGGCGATCGGGATGATCGTGTAGCCGTCGTACCGCGTCCCGGGTCCGCCGTCCCGGGCCGCGCGCAGGTTGTCGGCGACCACCGCCACCTGCGGTCTCAGCGCCCCTCCGGACGGACGGGTGTCGACGGTCGCGGCGTCGCCCAGGCCCCAGACCGAGTCGAGGCGCGCGTGGCGCAGGGTCCGGGGGTCCACCTCGACCAGCCCGGCGACACCGCCGTCGGACAACCCGGCGTCGGCGATGAACTTCGGCGCGCGGCTCAGAGGGGTGACGTAGGCCAGGTCGACGTCCTCGATCGTGGTGGGGACCGGGCCGTCGAGTGTGACGGTGCGGGCGTGGTGATCCACGGCGGCGACCTCGGATCCCTCGTGGACGGTGATGCCGTACTCCCGGAGGTACGGCTGCACCCGCGAGTCGCACGGTTCGAGTCCGAGGAGTCCGCGGAACGGGGTCACCAGGTGCACGTCGATACGATCGAGCACCTTCTCGCGCCGCCAGCGGTCGCACGCCAGGAACATGGCCTTGAGCACGGTCCCGCCGCAGGAGGCGGGTTCGGGTGGCACCGAGAACACCACGGTCCCCTCGCGCAGGCGGACCAGCGCGGCGCACGCGCGACCCGCGTACTCGGGCACGTGGGCCGAGGCCGCCCATCCGGCGACGTAGGCCTTGTCCAGCCCGGGGATCGCGTCCCACCGCGGGGTCAGGCCGGGGCACACGACCAGGTCCTCGTAGGTGATCGTGGGACCCTCCTCGCGCGGACCGAGGGTGACGGTGTGGGCGTCCGTGTCGACCCGTCCGGCCAGGTGGGGGAGCAGGTGGACGCCGGCGGGGACGACGTCCGTCATCGCGCGTTCGTACCGCCTCATCGGTGCCAGGCCGGTGGCGGCGTAGTTGAGCATCGGCCGGTACCGGTGCACGGGACTCGGGTCGACCAGAGCGATGTTCTGCCGACCGTCCCGGCGCAGGCGGGCCGCCAGGGAGATCCCGGCGTTGCCCCCTCCGATGATCACGGTGTCGAACGCGGCGGACACGGGTCAGACCGTCACTGCGTAGCCCACGAGCCCGATGACCAGGAGGAGGACGACGACGACGATGACGACGATCGGGATGTACGCCCCCTTCTTGGACGGGGACGGGGTGGGGCTCTGCTGTTGCGTCGGGCTCTGCTTCTCCGTGGCGCTGTCCGACTGCATCGACGTGGAATCGGAGTCCGGTGTCTGCGGTCCGTCGGGTGAACCGCCGCTGTCGAGATCGGGGCTCTGACTCGGATCGGGGTCGGAGGGCCGTGCGTGGGTCATGGGACACCTTTCGTGGCGGCTGGTCCCTCCACGCTATGGCGTCACCCGCGCACCCTCCACCGGTCGGGCCGCAGCCACGACCACCACGCCGGGCCCGGCCCCGGCCCTGATCGAGGTGAGGACCCCGGCCACCGACCACGCCGTGATCGCCGAGGTGCGGCCACCGGAGTCCGGGTCCACCGCGTTCTCGAAACGCATGTCGTAGCGGCCCACCGGGGACTCCCACTCCACCACGTGTCGGGTGCGCTGCACCCCGGGGTCGGCCACCACGATCGCCTCCACGCGGTCCAGGCCGAGCGTCGCGAGCGCGAGCGCCACGGAGGCGTTGGAGGTGCGGGGGAACTCCAGCGCCGCCTCCCGCGCGGACCCGCGGAAGACCTCGAGGGGCGTGTCGAGGGTCTGCCGGATGCCCAGCGCGGCCGGGCTC
>NZ_JAALED010000041.1:0-4605 GCF_014145155.1 Dietzia sp. B19
GCGTGAGGGATACTCCCCTTCTGGTGCAGTTCAGTTAATCACAGGCGGGCGAGGTGTCGCCGGGTCAGTCGCTGGTGGGGGAGGCGTGGTCGGGTCCGCCTTCCCGCGGGGTGGGTGCGCCGGGTGGTTGCCGAGACGGTCATGCGCAATACTTGGCGTCGACGAGTTCGTCTATCTCAGACTTGGAGCGAGTGAAATCCCCTGATGGGTACCCCCTGCGAAAGGCCCGGGTCGGCTGACGACCCGGGTCCGAGTTGTCTCTGGCCAGTTTCACCGCGAAACCCGTGGTCGCTGAACCGTGAACCGCGATCACGTGAGCGAGCGTTCTGATGGGCGTGACGCTCCTGATGCTGCTGCTGGGAATCCTGGTGATCCTGGCGATCATCGCGGCGAACGGCTACTTCGTGGCCCAGGAATTCGCCTACATGTCGGTGGACAGGAACAGGCTCAAGGCGCGGGCGGATGCGGGGGGACGTCTCGGCAGCGCGTGCGCTGAAGGTCACCCAACGGACCTCGTTCATGCTCTCGGGCGCCCAGTTGGGGATCACGGTCACCGGACTGCTGGTGGGGTTCGTGGCCGAACCGCTGGTCGGCCAATCGCTCGGGACCCTGTTGGGTGGGGTCGGCGTCCCCGCGGCTGTCGGTGTGACGGTGGGTACCGTGCTGGCGTTGATCGCCGCGACGGTGGTGCAGATGATCTTCGGCGAGTTGTATCCCAAGAACCTTGCGCTGGCCAGCCCGGAGCCCCTGGCGCGTGGCCTGGCCCGTTCGACCACTGTGTACCTCACGGTGTTCGGCTGGCTCATCGTGGTCTTCGACAAGTCTGCCAACTTGTTGCTCCGGGCAGTCGGGGTCAATCCTGTTCACGATCTGGACACCACCGCCACGGCGGAGGATCTCGAGCGCATCGTCGCCGATGCCAGGGGAAGTGGGGATCTGCCCGAGAATCTCTCCGTCCTCATCGACAGAATTCTGGACTTTCCGGACCGGACGGTCGAGCATGCGATGGTTCCGAGGTCTCACACCAGTGTCGTCTCACCCGATGCGACGGTCGGGGAGGTGAGGGTTCTGATGGCCACCGGACACACCCGATATCCCGTGGTCACCGAGGAGCAGGAGCCGGTGGGAGTGGTGCAGTTGGTGGATGTGCTCGGCTGGACTCTGGAGCCCGACGCGCCGGTCACCGAGCTCATGCGCCCGGTTGTGGTGGTCCCCTCGTTGATGTCGCTACCGGATGCGCTGTTCAGCTTGACCGATTCAGAGGCCCAGCTCGCTGCGGTAGTGGACGAATACGGGGGTTTCGCCGGCGTGATCACCATCGAAGACCTCGCCGAGGAGTTGATCGGCGAACTGTCCGACGAACACGACGTCGAGGCGGATTCGGTGATCTCCCGCGAGGGCGAGAGCTGCTGGCGGATGGATGGCGACGTCCACATCGACGAGGCCGAGCGGGCACTCGGCCACACACTGTCCGAGGGTGACTACGAGACCGTGGCGGGTCTGGTGATCGCCGCGCACGGGCGCCTGCCCGAGGTGGGGCAGACGGTGCGTGTCGATCTGCCAATCGATCCCCGCGAGCTGATCGCCGACCATCCACGGGAAGTGGCTCTGGACATCGAGGTTCTCGAGGTGGAGCGGTTGGTGCCCATTGAGCTGAGGATTCGTCTCGTGGAGCGTGGTGGCACCGTTCCCCTCGACGCCGGCGATGACGATGCGTCTGGAAAAAGCGAGGTTCGGTGATGGGAAACCCGATGGTTGTCACGGCCATTACTGCGGGGCTCATTGTGTTGAGTGCGTTCTTCGTCGTGATCGAGTTCGCACTCCTCGGCGCGCGACAGCACCGGCTCGAGAAGGAAGCGGCAACCAGTGCCTCGGCCCGCGCGGCGCTTCGCGGGATGAACGAGCTGACCCTCATGCTCGCCGGTGCCCAGCTGGGCATCACGGTCTGCACGTTCGCACTCGGTGCGGTCACCAAGCCCGCCGTGGACTCGTGGCTCGGCCCGGTCTTCACTTCGTGGGGCGCACCGGCCCAGCTCGCTGGTGGCGTGGCGTTCGGGCTGTCGTTGCTCCTGGTGACCTTCCTGCATCTGGTGGTGGGGGAGATGGCGCCCAAGTCGTGGGCGATTGCGCACCCGGAATTCGCCGCCAAGTTCGTGGGCCTGCCCTCGAGGGGGTTCATCTGGGTGTTCCGTCCGCTGCTGCGGTGGGTTAACGCAGTGGCCAACCGTCTTGTCTCCGCCAGTGGCGTCACGCCGGTTGAGCGTGCCGCCGTGGGTGGACAGGACGCGGCTACGATCCGCCAGCTCGTCGAACACTCGGCGACGGCGGGTTCCCTCGACAACTCGTTCCGATCCCCGTTGTCGGGTGCGCTCGGCTTGGACCAGTTGCATATCGGAGCGCTCGTCGACACCTCGACGGCACCCACCGCGGTCCCGGCCGGAGCCACGGTGGCCCAGGTCCAACAGGCCGCGACGCGCACCGGCTATACGCGGGTGCTCCTCCAGGACGGCAATTCGCCCACTCCGGAGGTGGTCCATGTGCGTGACACGTTGATGGAGCCCGCGGATGCGCACGCACGTGCTTTTGCGCGCCCGGTGATGGTGTTCGACTCTCGCACTCCGGTGTACGAGGCGCTCGCAGAGGCGCGCGAGCGCAGCGAACAGCTGGCCGCAGTGACGGACCAGGGCCAGTTCATCGGGGTGATCACCATCTCCGACATCCTCAAGCATCTCCTTCCCCAGGAGTCCGGACGAACCGGGGCGTAGCGCCCTGCACGTCGTCGGATGGGTTGTCGACGTCTGAACCTACCTCGGCCCGAGTCGTACGCAGAAGGAGTGCGGGAGGGGTGATCAGTCGTGTCGCCACGGCCGCGACCGCCAATCCAGCCGAGGTGTTCGGTGGGTTGCTCGGGTGGGTGCTGAACCCCGGGGAGAGCTCGGGTGAGATCGGGGCGCCGCGGCGACGACAGAGTTGACCAGCGACTGACCAATCATTGACTGACCATTCAGTCAGGACTACGTTGACTGAACACTCAGTCAGCGACGAAAGGCGGTAGCCGTGCCCGAGGATGACCCGTCCCGCAGCGGAGCCGATCGAAGCGGCGCTCATCGAAGCGGAGTCGACCGCATCCTGGACGCGGCGATCTCCAAGTTCGGCGCGCACGGCGTCACGGGAACGAGCCTCAAGACCATCGCCGTCGAGGCGGGTGTCTCGCAGGCGCTGATTCTCCACCACTTCGGGAGCAAGGACCGACTGCACCAGGCCTGCGACGAGCACGTGGTGCGGCTGGTGCGGCAGGGCAAGGAGTCCTCGATGGGCCAGGGCGCACAGTTGGACCCGCTCCAGTCGCTGCGGCAGATCGAGGACAGTCGCCCGCTGCTGCGCTACCTGGCCCGCACCCTCTCTGAGGGAGGCGATCACATCGCGCATCTCATCGACGAGATGGTCGCCGACGCCGAGGCCTACACCGGGGCCGCCGTCGAGGCCGGTCTCATCAAGCCCAGCGCCCATTCGCGCGAACGAGTCATCGTACTGACGCTCTGGTCGCTGGGATCGTTGGTCCTGCACGAGCACATGAACCGACTGCTCGGCGTGGACTTCCTCGACACCGAGGCTCCGCCGGAGAGCCTCGCCCCCTACATGCTCCCGGTCGTGGAGCTGTTCACCCAGGGCCTGTTCGAGCCCGGCACACTCGACCGGTTCGCGGACGCGTTCGACACCCCTGACGGCCCCCGGAAGGAGCAGTGACCACCATGGACGGCGTCGTGATCTCGGCGAGAGGTCTGGTCAAGACCTTCGGCGCCACGCGCGCCCTCGACGGTCTTGACCTCGAGGTGGCACGGGGGGAGGTGCACGGCTTCCTCGGCCCCAACGGCGCCGGCAAGTCCACCACCATGCGCGTGCTGCTCGGCCTCCTCCGCGCGGACGCCGGCATCGTCAGACTGCTCGACGGCGACCCCTGGACCGACGCCGTCGAGCTCCACCGCAGGCTCGCGTACGTGCCCGGTGACGTGGAGCTGTGGCCCACCCTCACCGGCGGCGAGGCGATCGACCTGCTCGCCCGGCTGCGTGGTCCGCTCGACAGGCGCCGTCGCGACGCGCTGTGTGAGCGTTTCGACCTGGACCCCACCAAGAAGGCCCGCACCTACTCCAAGGGCAACCGGCAGAAGGTGGCGCTGATCTCCGCGCTGATCTCCGAGGTGGACCTGCTCCTGCTCGACGAACCCACCGCGGGCCTGGACCCCCTCATGGAGGTCGTGTTCCAGGAGGCGATCGGTGAGGTCAAGGCCGCCGGCCGCACGGTCCTGCTCTCCAGTCACATCCTCGCGCAGGTCGAGGCGCTAGCGGACCGCATCTCCATCGTGCGGCAGGGTCGCACCGTCGAGACCGGGAGCCTGGAGGAGCTGCGCCACATGACCCGCACCACGATGGTCGCCCGTACGGACCGACCGGCGGGCGATCTGCGGCGGGTCGAGGGTGTCCACGATGTGGAGATCGACGACGACGAGGTCCGCTTCCAGGTCGACGGGGACAGTGTCGACGAGGCCGTCCGTGCACTCGCACCACTGGGCGTCCGCTCGCTGGTCGCCCACCCGCCGACCCTCA
>NZ_JAALED010000405.1:0-2206 GCF_014145155.1 Dietzia sp. B19
GGCGGTGGTAGGCGCGACCACTCGACGACAGCACGGCGCGGGCACGGGGTGGGCACGCGCGTACGCCCGGCCGGGCTGCGGGTCAGGCTCCCGCCACTCCCCCGAATCGCCGGTCCCGCTCGGCGTACTCCAGGCACGCCGCCCACAGGTCGCGGCGGTCGAAGTCGGGGAACAGCGTGTCCTGGAAGACGAACTCGGCATAGGCGCTCTGCCACAGCAGGAAGTTGGAGGTGCGGAGCTCACCGGACGGTCGCAGGAAGAGGTCGACGTCCGGCATGTCCGGCTCGTCGAGGTAGCGGGAGAAGTTCTCCTCCGTCAGGTCGTCGGCCGAGACCTCCCCGGCGGCGACACGACGCGCGAAGTCCCGCGCGGCGTCGACGATCTCCGCACGGCCGCCGTAGTTGACGCACATCGCCAACGTCATGACCGTGTTGTCCCGGGTGAGTTCCTCGGCCTCCTCGAGCTCGGAGATCACCGACTTCCACAACTTGGGGCGTCGACCGGCCCAGCGGACCCGCACCCCCAACTCGTGCATCTCGTCGCGGCGGCGGCGCAGCACGTCCCGGTTGAAGCCCATGAGGAAGCGCACCTCCTCGGGGCTGCGCTTCCAGTTCTCCGTGGAGAAGGCGTAGGCGGACAGGTACGGGACACCGATCTCGATGCACCCCTGGACCACGTCCATGAGTACCGCCTCACCCTGCTTGTGGCCCTCGGTCCGGGGCAGGCCCCGCTCCTGGGCCCAGCGTCCGTTGCCGTCCATCACCAGTGCGACGTGGCGCGGCACGAACTCCGACGGGATCGCGGGCGGCCGCTCCCCCGACGGGTGCGGGGTGGGCGGCCGTACGGTCACCGGCGCTGCGCCGTCCCTCGACGGGGTGCGCTTACGGAATCTGGGTAGTCCGGGCACGGGACTCCTCCACGGGTTCGTCGGGAACGGGTTCGGCGGGACGAGGCCCGTCGGGAGCGGGCACTGCGGGGACGGGTGCTGCGGGGACGGGTTCTGCTGGAATGGGCACTGCGGTAGCGGGCGCTGCGGAGACGGGGTCTACCGTCCCGCGGTCGACCAGGGGCAGGCTGCGCAGGTCACGCTCGAGATGCCACTGCAGGTGCGCGGCGGCGATGCCGGAGGCCTGGCGGACGACGGCCGCGGAGGAGCCTGCGACGGCCTCCCACTCCCCGGCCAACAGCGCTGACAGGTGCTCGGTCACGCCGGGGGTCAGCATGGCACACCCCTGCGGCCTGCAATGCACACACACGGTACCCCCGGACGCCACGTGGAACGCCCGGTGCGGGCCCACCACGCCGCAGCTCACACAGCAGTCCAGGACCGGTTCCCAGCCGGACGCCGCCATGGCGCGCAGGAGGAAGGCGTCGGCGACCAGCCCGGGCGGGCGCCGGTGTTCGGCCAGGGAGCGCAGGGCGCCGACGGCGAGGCCGAGCAGCCTCGGCGTGGGTGCCCCCTCCTCCCCGGCCAACCGCTCCGCGGTCTCCAACACCACGCAACCGGAGGTGTAGGCCGGGTAGTCCGCCACGAGAGGTCGCGCCAGTGACTCGCGGCTCGACGCCTGCCTGACGGTGCCCAGACCGCTCCGACCACGACCCGGGGCGATCTGCACCTCCACCACGGCGAACGGCTCCAGGCTGGCGCCCATTCGCGAGCGGGTACGGCGCACCGCACGGGCGACGGCCCTGACCAACCCGTGCTGTCGGGTGAGCAGGGTGACGACCCGGTCCGCCTCACCGAGGTCATAGGTACGCACGACCAGGCCGGTGTCGGTGAACGGGTGCATCCGGGCCTCCTCTCGGCGTGGGCACAGACGGTCATTCTCCCACCCCCGGCCACTGCGGCGGGTATCGCGCCGGGCGCGCGCCCGAACCGGAGACTCCCCTCCGCCGGGCAGGATCCCGGCTCCCCGAGGGCAGTTATAGTCTCGCTGTGCCCAGTATCGCGTCCCGCCTGGTTCCCCTCGTGATCCGGGCCACCCGGCGACAGCGCGTGTTCGCCGACCCGGACCGCGCGCGCGCTTTCCTCGACGAGGCCGCGGTGCGTCCGGCGTCATATGCCCCGCCTCAGCTGCGCGACGACGTCCGGCTCACCCGAGCCGATCGGCACGGCTGGCCGGTCTACGTGCTGGAACCCGCCGGGGCACCCGCCCGCGGCACGGTCGTCTACGTCCACGGTGGTGGCTGGGCCAAGGAGATCAGC
>NZ_JAALED010000406.1:0-1965 GCF_014145155.1 Dietzia sp. B19
GGCTCGGCGGCCCGGCGGCTCGTCGGCCCGGCGGCGGCCGTCACCAGCGGTAGTCGAGGAACTTCCCGTCCAGCGTGATCACCACGCGGTCTCCGTCGGGGTCCGGGCGCCTCGCGAAGTCCACCGTAAAGTTGATCGCGCTCATGATTCCGTCGCCGAACTCTTCATGGATGAGTGCCTTGAGCGCCGGACCGTACACCGACAGCGCTTCGGTGAACCGGTAGATCGTCGGGTCCGCCATCACCTCCGGCGGCGTGCCGCGGCTCGGTTGCAGGGCCAGGCTCTCGGCCACGGCCTCGTCCAGACCGAGGAGTTCGCACACCGACCGCGCCTGCTCGGCGGACATCGGGTGTTGGCCCAGCAGGGCCGCGGTGGTCCACACCAGCGGTGCGCCCAGGTGGTCGGCCAGTTCTGCCCAGGTGCGTCCTTGACGGATGCGGGCGGAGTCCACGTGCGCGGCGGCGTCGTGTTTGGACATGATGGGGGTCATCGGGGTTCCTCTCGGATGGGGTCGTGTGTCGCTCAGACCGTGGCGGGCTCGCGATCGGCCTCGGGCTCGGACTCGGGCTCTGCCTCGCGCCCGGCCGGTCCCTCCGGCAGCTGCCGCTGCGCCTTGGTGCGGGCGTGGGTGACGTAGAGGGTCAGACCCACAAAGCAGAGTCCGCCGACGAGGTTGCCGATGACGGTGGGGATCTCGTTCCACACCAGGTAGTCGGCCAGCGAGAACTCTCCGCCGAGCATCAGGCCGGTCGGGAACAGGAACATGTTGACCACCGAGTGCTCGAATCCCATGTAGAAGAACAGCATCACGGGCATCCACATGGTCAGCGCCTTGCCGCTCACGCTGGTGGACATCATCGCCGCCACTACGCCCGTCGAGACCATCCAGTTGCACAGCACTCCACGGAAGAACAGGGTCAGCATCCCGGCCGCCCCGTGCTCGGCGTACCCCAGGGTCCGGGACTCACCGATTTCGCCGAGTCGCTGGCCGACATCGTCCGGCGCGATGTTGAATCCGTAGGTGGTGATGAAGGCGATGAGGAACGCCACGGTGAGGGCGCCGGCGAAGTTGCCCAGGAAGACCAGGCCCCAGTTCCGGAGCATCCCCCGGACCGTGACCCCCTTGCGCTTGTCCAACAGGGCCAGCGGGACGAGCGTGAACACTCCGGTCAGCAGATCGAAGCCCAGCAGGTACAGGAGGATAAAGCCGACGGGGAAGAGCACCGCCCCGAGGAGCGCGCTGCCGGTCTGGACCGTGACGGTGATGGCGAACGCGGCGGCCAGGCCCAGGATGGCGCCTGCCATGAAGCTCCGGATGAGCGTGTCACGCGTGGACATGCGGACCTTGCTCGCTCCGGCGTCGATCATCGCGCGGGTGAAGTCCGAGGGTTGGACGTAGGACACTTCGTTGCCTCCAGCTGTGCGGCGGGCGTGCGGACGTACCGGAGTGAGTGTGGCCGAGCTATGTGACGCGGTCGTTACCCCGCACACCGGTAACCGAGCCCTCACCTCGCGCCGGCCGCACGGTGAGGTGAGAGTTCGGCCCCCCGTGGAACCAGACAGGCCGGCGCGCCGTCAAACACTGTGACGGCGCGTGAGAAAGGACCGGTGTGGGGTACACGATCGGCCGGGTCAGACGGTGGGATGTCGGGGGCGTGACGACGGCGAGCTCCGCCGTCGCAGAGCGGATGGCGCTGGCTGTCGAGGCCCGAACGGCTCTGGCTGCCGGGCGCTCAGCGCTGGACGTGGGCTGGAACGGCGTGGCAGCCGATGCGGTCCTGGACGCCGCCGAGGGCGAGAAGGTGCACGTCACCAAGCTCGCGGACGGTCTCGGGGAGCTGGCTGACGCC
This sequence comes from Dietzia sp. B19, assembly GCF_014145155.1. Classification (NCBI taxonomy): domain Bacteria; kingdom Bacillati; phylum Actinomycetota; class Actinomycetes; order Mycobacteriales; family Dietziaceae; genus Dietzia; species Dietzia sp. B19. The sequence continues at coordinate 1,851 of NZ_JAALED010000406.1, forward strand.
CTCTCCCGGGCCGCCGCCGCGGTGGGGCCGGCGGTGCAGGCGGTTCGTGACCGGGTCGACGAGGCCGAGACCGCCGGGCTCGTGGTGGGCGAGGACTCCGTGGGGCCGGCTCCCA
>NZ_JAALED010000407.1:0-2607 GCF_014145155.1 Dietzia sp. B19
TCCCGTCGTCTCGAGCCGGGCGGACTGTTCCTCGCACTCCCCGGCGAGCGGGTCGACGGACACGAGTTCGTCGCCCGCGCGCTGCAGGCGGGTGCGGCGGCGGCGCTGGTCGCCCGCGAGGTCACCGATGTCCCCGAGGGCGCGGGCGCGCAGATCGTGGTGCCCCCCGTGGACCGGCGCGTGACCAACGCCATGGTCCTGGCCGCGGATTCCGACGGGTCCGGTGCGGCGGTGCTCGCGGCGCTCGGGTCCCTGGCGCGCGCCAGCGTGGACAGATTGGTCGCCGACCACGGGCTCGTCGTGGTCGGGATCACCGGCTCCTCGGGCAAGACCAGCACCAAGGACCTCATCGGCGCGGTTCTCTCCGCGGCCGGGACGGTCATCGCGCCGCCCGGATCGTTCAACAACGAGATCGGCCATCCCTGGACCGCCCTGCGTGCCGATGAGTCCACGGACTTCCTGGTGCTCGAGCTGAGTGCCCGCGCGCCGGGCAACATCCGCGAGCTCGCGGAGATCGCGCCCCCGAGGATCGGTGTGGTGCTCAACGTGGGGACCGCGCACCTGGGTGAGTTCGGGTCGCGTGACGTCATCGCCGCCACGAAGGGTGAGTTGGTCGAGGCCCTGCCGGATGCGGCCCACGGAGGGGTCGCGGTGCTCAACGCCGACGATGACCGGGTCCTGGGAATGGCCGGGCGGACGTCCGCCGAGGTCGTGACGGTCGGGACGGGCCGGTCCGCGGACCTCCGCGCCGAGGACGTGCGGCTCGACGACGAGGTCCGGGCCTCCTTCCGGCTGGTGACCCCGGACGGCGAGGCCGACGTGGCCCTCCGCGTCCACGGGGAGCACCAGGTGGGCAACGCCCTGTCGGCCGCCGCGGTGGGTCTGGCCTGCGGTATGGACGTCGCCGCGGTCGCCGCCGCTCTCGGCACCGCCCGGGCCGCCTCCGCCCGGCGGATGGACGTCCGGGTCACCGCCGACGGTGTCACCGTGATCAACGACTCCTACAACGCCAACCCCGATTCGGTGCGGGCCGCGCTCAAGTCGCTCGCGGTGATGGCCCGGTCGGGAGGGGGACACCGCCGGACCTGGGCGATCCTGGGCGAGATGGCGGAACTCGGCGACGACTCGGTGACGGAGCACGACCTCATCGGGCGGTTCCTCGTGCGGCTCGACGTGTCCCAACTCGTGGTGGTCGGCCGGGGTCGACCCCAGCGCGCACTGTTCCAGGGGGCGGTGCAGGAGGGCTCGTGGGGATCGGAGGCGGAGCACGTCGAGACCGCCGAGGAGGCGTCCGCCATCGTCGACGAGCGCGTGCAGCCGGGGGACATCGTGTTGGTCAAGGCCTCGGCGGCCGTGGGCTTGTGGAGCGTCGCGGAGCATCTGCTCGCGTCGCGTGGTGAGGAGAAGTCCGAATGACCCAGATCATGATCGCGGGCATCGTCGCCTTCGTCGTGAGCATCTTCCTCACCCCGGTGCTCATCATCTACTTCCGTCGGCACGGCTTCGGGCAGGAGATCCGCCTGGAGGGCCCCCAGTCGCACATGAGCAAGCGCGGGACCCCCAACATGGGCGGGATCGCGATCCTCGCCGCGGTGTGGCTGGGGTACATCGTGGCCGGGCTGGTGGGGCAGGTGACGGTGGGCGGTGGCGGGTTCACCGCCTCCGGCCTGCTCATCCTCGGACTGGCCACCGCGTTGGCCGTGGTCGGGATGATCGATGACGGCCTCAAGGTGTTCAAGCGGCACAACAAGGGTCTGGGCATCCTGTCCAAGACCGTCGGTCAGGTGCTCGCGGCGCTCGCCTTTGGCATCCTGGTCCTGGGATTCCGCAACGACGACGGGCTGACCCCCGCCAGCAGGTCGCTGAGCTACGTGCGGGACTTCGTCGCCGTGACCTTCCCGGTGGTCGTCTTCCTGGTCTTCATCGTCCTCCTGGTCTACGGCTGGTCCAACGCGGTCAACTTCACCGACGGTCTGGACGGGCTCGCGGCCGGTTCGATGGCCATGGTCATGGGCACCTACGTGGTGTTCAGCTTCTGGCAGTTCCGGTACTCGTGCTTCTCCACGGCGGAGGGGGTGGACCTGTCCGGGTGCTACCAGGTCCGGGATCCCCTCGACATCGCCGTGGTGTGCTCCGCCGCGCTCGGGGCGTGCCTGGGCTTCCTGTGGTGGAACGCGGCGCCGGCCAAGATCTTCATGGGCGACACGGGGTCGATGTTCCTGGGCGGCATCGTCGCCGGTGTCTCGGTGGTCTCGCGGACCGAACTCCTGATGGTCGTCGTCGGCGCGGTCTTCGTGATCGAGTTCGTCTCGGTGCTCATCCAGGTCGCGGCGTTCCGCACCACCGGCCGTCGTCCGTTCCGGATGACACCCATCCACCACCACTTCGAGAACGGCGGATGGGCCGAGACGACCGTGACCATCAGGTTCTGGCTCCTCGTGGCCATCTCCTGTGGCCTGGCCATCGCGCTGTTCTACGGTGACTGGCTCGCGAGCTCGACGGGATGACCGACGTGACACGGGACGACACGATCCAGCACGGGGTGACAGCACCCGGGACGGCAGAGCCCGGGACTGCAGAGCCCGGGACTGCAGAACCCGGGACTGC